>JAFGRS010000930.1 GCA_016935045.1 Lentisphaeria bacterium
CACCCCGAATCGGCGCTCCACTGCCGCAAGGACAGTGGCGGCGGGAACCGATTCGCCGGATCTCGAAACAGCCCCGGGAAGGAGATGTAATGCTCCAGTCGAACCCGCCAGTGGTTCGGGATGCGGCTCCGCGGAGCGTCGCCCTCCAGGGGGATGGAGCGCCCGCGGCCGCGCGGGCGGCAGTCCGCCATTCCCGGCACGCCGCACGGTCCCCGGGCGGGGATGCCTCCATCCCCCCGGCCGTCGGGGACCGCCGGCCCTACTCTGGAAGCCGGTGGCCGCGAAACACGGCCGCTCCGGTACGCCGCACGGTCCACGGGCGGCATGCCCGCGAGGACGCGGGCGGTCCACGGGCGAGCCCTGGCGACCGGAGACCGTCCGCCCTACGGCAGGGGATCGGGAGGCGCGGCCGCGGGGAGGCGCCACCAGGGACGACGCTTCCGGAAAGGGCTCTCGAAACGGTTGCTCAGCTTGCCCTGGGATTCTAGGTGGATCATGCAGGCGCGGATGCACCCCCTGCCGCCACACATGGCGGGATTGTACCCGTTCGGCTTCGGAAAGTACTTCCCCAGCAGACCCCAGATCTTCATGGTCTCCTGCTTCGTCGGCTTCTTCTCGCCGGAGAGGATCCTGCGCCCGTCCGGCAGCTCGTCCCATGCCTCCGGCGGCAGAAAGGGATTCAGCTCGGACAGGCCGCTCGCATAGGCAAAGGCGCAGTACCACGGATCCAGTTTGCTCATCTCGATCGTGCGCCCCGCCACGGTCACGGACACCGTCTCCGTGCCGGAGAGCGCTCCGGGGCATTCCGCGACGCAGCACCCGCAGCGGTCACACAGCGCCGGTCCGTCGTAGAGGGGATCCGGTTCCAGCGGCGCGTCCGTGAGCAGGAACGCGAAACGCTGCCGCGGACCGAACTGCGGGGTCAGGAAGAGATTGCTGAAACCGATCTCGCCCAGGCCGCAGACGAAGGCCGCGATGCGGAAGTGCACGTACACGTCCGGCGCCGGCCAGCCGGGGCGGACCGGACGGGTGAAACGGACGCTTCGGGAAAACTCGGCGTCCGCCCCCGGCGTCCCATCGAAGTCGGAGTGGGGTCCCGTCCCGCCGAAGTTCCGGATGGGGACCCCCTCGTACCCGTGGTCCTCGATGAAACAGACGATCTCCCGGATCACGGCCGGAGCATAGACTTCGTTGATGTTCGCATAGCCCATGGCCGGGTACTGGTAAAAGAGCGTACCTTCTTCGTTCCCGCGCAGGTACCCGCGCGGAATGCGAAACGCCAGACCGATGATCGCCTTGGCCTCGGGGAAGATGTACCGAGGGTCGAAGGCCTTCGGAGCACCTTCGTAGCGCTCCATCGCCCCGATCCCCACCAGGTCCGCGCCGGACTCCCGCGCAATACGCTTCACCACCGCCGCTGTCAGCGTCTCCGACATCGCCCAAACTCCCATTCCCATGGACCCCAGAATTCACCGGCACGCGCAAGGAGAACACCCATTTCTACAGCGTTGCTGCCGGCGTCGGTCGTCCTCTGCCGTACCTGCGTCCGTTCGGCATACCGCCGAGGGTCTGCCTGCGCCTGCCTGTCGCGTCCGCGACGCAGGCAGGTGCGACGCACAGGCAGGCGGCGGGCTCCAGAGCGCACCTCAGTGCTCGCGGACGGCAATACGGTGACGCTGGCCCTGTTCACGGGGGCGGGGCCCGCATTCCTGCCGCCAGGTGTGCTTCGCCGCTGCCGACGAGTTGCTCGGGACCGTCGTCCGGCTGCAGCCGCAGACGTCCGTCCGCGGCCATGCCCGTCACCACGCCACACAGGGTGTGCCGGCCGATTTCCAGGCGCACCCGGCGTCCCGTCAGCAGCGCATGGCGTTCCATTTCCGCGGCCAGCGGCTGCAGGTCTGCTGCCGCCGACCAGACGTCCAGAACCTCCTCGAAGGCGTTGAGCAGGGCCGCCAGGAGCGGCGGACGGGGAGTCACGGCGCCCGTCTCCGCCAGCAAGGATGTCGCCGAGGCCGCGAGTTCGGCCGGCATCTCGTCGGCACGCCAGTTCACGTTCAGGCCCAGCCCCACGACGATGTGACGGACCCGGTCCAGTTCCGCGTCCATCTCACACAGAATGCCCGCAATCTTGCGCTGCCCCACCCAGACGTCGTTGGGCCACTTCACACCGAAGGCAAGCCCCGGATGCGCCGCCGCCAGTACTCGCCGCACCGCGAGGGCTGTAACCAGGGAAACCTGCGGGACCCGCGCGGCCGGCAGCCGCGGCCGGAGCACCACGGAGACATAGAGGTTCCGCCCCGCAGGCGAGTGCCAACTCCGCCCCAGTCGCCCCTTCCCCTGCGCCTGGCAGTCCGCGGTCACCACCAACCCGTGCGGCGCCCCCGCGGCCGCCAACTCGAAGGCGACCCGATTCGTCGACGCCATCTCGTGATCGTATACCCAGGCGCGTCCGAGTGCGGAGGTGCGCAGCAGGGGCTGCACCTCCCAGGCCAGGGGCCTGTCCGTGATGGAATGCAGGCGGTACCCCCGATGCGGCACCGACTCGATCCCATACCCCAACTCCCGCAGGCAACCGACGGCGTTCGAGACCGTCATCCGGGAAACCGCAAGCTCCCGACTCAGATCCTCCCCGGAGACAAACCCCTCCGCCTCCCGCAGCCGCCGGAGGACATGCTGAACGCTCTGCCGCAGCGCCATCGGCATGGACCATCAGACCCTGAACGTCATGCCCGTGTAGGCCATGTCGCAGACCATCGTGCTGCCGGACTCCGCGATCAACTGCCGGGAACAGTGCAGGATCTCGTCGGCCTGCTCATCCGTGCGGTCCTGGTTGATGTGCCACAGGATCAGCCTCTCCGCACCTGCTTCCATGCCCAGACGAACCGTGTCGCTGTATACACTGTGCCCCCAGCCCCGCGAAAACGCCGCGTATTCGGCCGGAAGGTACTCCGCGTCATGGATCAGGACGTCGGTCCCCCGGCAAAACTCGACATAGGCGCCAAAGGAGCGCCCCCCCTTGTGATCGAAGGTCATCTCGTTGTCCGGGAAGAACGCGAGGGAACGCCCGTTGCACTCCAGCCGGAAGCCGCAGCCCCCGTTGGGATGGCTCAGAGGGAAACGCTTCACCTCGATCCCCGCCACCATGCAGCAGTCGCCGCAGGTCTCGTGGAAAATCAGGTCCGCCGCCACCCGGCTGAGGTCCACCGGGAAGAAGGGGGCCTGCATGGTCTGGTGCAGCATCTTGCGCACGGAAGCCTGGGCGTGCGTGTTGCCGTAGAAGTCCAGACGGAACCCCTTCCGGTAGAGGGGCCGGAAGAAGGGAAAGCCGATGACGTGGTCCCAGTGAGCATGACTCAGAAGAAAGGAGACCGCCGCCGGCCCCCGACGCATCAGGTCGATCCCCAGGCGCCGTACCCCCGTCCCGGCATCCAGGATGATCACGTGCCCGTCATCCGTTTCCACCGACAGGCACGTGGTGTCGCCACCATACCGCACATACTCCGGCCCCGCGACAGGGACAGAACCGCGTGCTCCCCAGACCGTCACGTTCATCGGCACCACTTTCGCAAGGGTCGGGCGAGATCCCTTGCCGGCCTCGCCTGCCGGCTGGGCACGCCAGATGGCTTCGACACGAGTCCCACAGTGTACCCCACATGTCCTGACTGTCAAAGCCTGCGTGCTCAGCCCCAGGGCTGTTCCAAGATCCGCGGCATCGGTTCCCGCCGCCACTGCCCTTGCGGCAGTGGAGCACCGCTTCGGGGTGAAGGAGCGCGGCCGCGCCCCCTCCCGGCCCTCCGTTCGGCGCTCCACCAAGACAAGACCGGCGGCGGCGTTGGGATGTTGAAACAGCCCTGGCAGTCTCCCCGTCCGTACGGGCACGTCGCCCCACGCCCCGGCCGCGCCGGCCGGGCCGGCGGGAGTCTCAGGTCTGCCGGGGATCGAAGCGGGACTCCCGGGCCAGTTCCTCCAGCAGCGCCCTTTCCTTCGGGCTCAGGGAAGCGGGTACGACGATGGCCGCGGTGACGTAGAGGTCGCCACGGCCGCGGCTGCCGGCAAGAGGCAATCCCTTGCCGCGCAGGCGGAAACGGCGGCCGGTCTGGGTCCCCGCGGGAACGGTCAAGGTGGCCTTGCCTTCCAGGGTCGCCACCGACACCCGCGCCCCCAGGGCTGCCTCCCATGGAGAGAGACGCAGGGCCGCCTCGAGGTCGTGCCCCTGCAGACGGAAAACGGGATGCGGAGCAATGCGCACTGCCAGGTACAGATCCCCCGCCTGACCGCCCGAGGCCCCCGCGCCGCCCTGTCCGCCCAGCCGGATCCGCGTCCCCTCGGTGGTCCCGGGAGGGATGCGCACGTCGTAGGACTTCGTGGTCCTGTGCAGGCGTCCGTCCGGGCCCCTCTCCCGGCTGCTCAGGCTCAGCGTCTTGGCGGCTCCGTGGTAGGCCTCTTCGAGGGAGATCGTCACCTCGGCCTCCCGGTCTTGCCCCCGGGCGGCACGCGGGGGATGCCCGTCGAAGAACGAACCGCCCCGGCGGCTGCCGGCAAAGGAAGGACCCCCGGCCCCCTCCAGTCCGCCGAACAGCGATTCGAAGAAGTCGCTGAACCCGCCCCCGAAGTCCTCCATGCGGAAGCCCCGGCCCCCACTGCCACCCGAAAACTCGAAACGGACATTCTCCCAGCCCGGCGGCGGACGGAATTCCTGTCCCGCCTTCCAGTTCCTTCCCAGGCTGTCGTAGCGCTTCTTCTTCTGTGCATCCGAGAGGACTTCGTAGGCCTCCCCGATCTCCTTGAAGCGGTCTTCCGCACCCGGTTCCCTGTTGACGTCCGGGTGGTACTTCCGGGCCAGTTTGCGGTATGCCTTCTTGATCTCGTCGCCCGTCGCCTCGCGCGACACGCCGAGGATCTCGTAGTAGTCCTTGAACGCAACACCCATCGTGCGGTCACCTCCGCCGACACCGTGCAACCGTACCCAAGATCACCATCGCCCGGCTCTCCTGCCCCCGGGGCCCCCACACGGTACGCCGCAACCACCCCGGAGCCCAGGCTCCGAAGCGCCCGACACTACCCGCAGCGGGACCGCCGCCTGCGACTGCCTGCACCCGGCAGCACACGACCCGCCGCCGGGGACCGCAACATGCCGGCACCAACCGCAACACTATACCCGATCCATACCCCCATGACGACCCGTCCGGGACTCGCCGCGTACTGCCTCCGTCAACGCCGGGGAATCAGGGCTGTTTCAAGATCCGGCGAATCGCTTCCCGCCGCCACTGCCCTTGCGGCAGTGGAGCGCCGATTCGGGGTGAGGAAGCGCGG
>JAFGRS010000931.1 GCA_016935045.1 Lentisphaeria bacterium
AACCGGCTCAGCGGGAGCTTCGCCCTCCAGGGGAACCGGCTCAGCAGGAGCTTCGCCCTCCAGGGGATGGGGCGTTGCGTGGTCGGTTCGGACTGGATGGCTGTGCCAAGAAACGCAGGTGATGCTTCAGGGGAGGTCGCGCAGGCTCTGTGCGACCTGGTGCATCTCGGCTCGATGCACCTACCTGCACTCCGCCCACGTTCCTTGAAACAGCCCTGCCGCGGTGGGGTGATCTTCCCATGGGATCCCTGGAGCCGGCGGTCTCCGCCGTATCTGGCGCCGGCGGTTTTCCGCCGTCCTCTCCCGGGCCGGCATACACATGGGGCGTCACGTCAGACGTGACCTGACCGGTCCCCCGCCAGGTTTCCCACGCGCAGGACCCGCGGCGGCCCCAGTTCCCCCGGCCAGGGCAGCTCGTAGGGTACCCCCGGCAGCAGGTCGAAGAAGTTGTCGGGATAGGCCCGCTCGCCGTCCAGGTCCACACACACACGCCAGGCGAAGGTGTCGCAGCGGAACACGGCTTTCCCCCGGCGCGATTCCACGGAGACCGTGGCCCGGGGCCAGGCCATGTCCTTGTAGAAGGGCAGCAGGAATACCTCCCGCGCCACCTCGCGCCCCTCCTGTTCGAGGATGGCAAACGCGCCGTGGGTGGCTTCGCCGAGGGCATGCCAGTCCGCCAGCGGGAAGGCGCCGATGCGGGTGCTCGCGTTTGCGGGCAGGCAGACGTCCTCACGGTATTCCCGGGGGAATCCTCCCGCCAGGGCGAAGAGGCCATAGCGGACGGTGCCGTGGCGGTTGTCGCCTTCGTTGATGCCGAAGACGCAGACCCGGTCCTCCTCGACCGCGATGGCCACCGTCAGGGGTGCGAAGGCCCGCCGTACCGGGTGAAACGCCGGGGTCCGGCGCAGGTAGTAGTCCACGATGGTCCAACTGCGCACCATGGGCCAGCAGTCGTTGTACATCCAGAAGATGGCCGACGCCGAATGGAACATCCGCCGACGGAAATTGCGGATATACTCGTTCAGACCGAGGCCCTGCAGCAGACCGGCGCGGTAGACCCAGTCCGCCAGCCCCATGCCCTCTGCCTCCAGCCCCAGCCACTGGGACAGCATCCGGTCGGTCCGGCAACCGAAGGCGATGCTGTTCTCGTGCACGTCCCAGGCGAAGGAGCCGATGGTCTCGTCCCCCGCGAGACAGGCCCGCACGGTCGGCAGGGCGCAGGGCCCCATGATGCCCCCCTCGTTGGGGAAGCGGCAGGACATGCGCCGGTACTCCCGGAAATCCGTATTGGCGAAGCCTACGGACCAGGGATGCTGGTCCCCGGTGTGATCCGCGTTGGGGTGTTCGTGCCCCGGCGAGTAGGGGGAGCTGGGGTGGTAGATGCGGGAGCCGTCCTCCGCCTTCAGGACCCTGGGCAGGACCTGATGGAAAATGGCATAGTCCGGGTAGGACACGCCGCGCTCGTACCCCCACGAGTAACACCCCCACTCCAGCTCGTTGTTGCCGCACCACAGCAGCAGGCTGGCGTGGTGGGCGAGGCGGCGGACCTGGTGGGTCGCCTCACGAGTCACATCCGCCAGAAAGGCCTCGTCCGTGGCCGGATACTTCGAACAGGCAAAGATGAACTCCTGCCAGACCAGGATCCCCCGCTCGTCACAGAGATCGTAAAACGCGTCCGACTCGTAGAGCCCGCCCCCCCAGACCCGCAGCAGATTGGCGTTGGCCTCGATGGCCCGGTCCACGAGCCCGGCGTAGCGCGGGCGGTCCAGACGGGCAAAGACGTAGTCCGCCGGCACCAGGTTGGCGCCCTTGCAGAAGATGGGCTTACCGTTGACCTCCACCACAAACCACGTCCCGTCTTCGGGATGCGGGTCCTGGTTGAGGCGCACGTGGCGGAAGCCGACCCGTCGTTCCCCCTCGTAGACGACCGTGCCCCCGAGGCGAAGAGCCGCCTGCACCGTGTAGAGGGGCTGTGCCCCGTGCCCCCGCGGCCACCAGAGTTCGGGGTCCGGCAGCGCCAGCCTCCCCTCGATCCGGTTCATGCCCGCCGCGATGGTGACGGGGACCTCGGCCCGGCGCCCCGTACCGGCGACCTCCAACGACATCACCCCCTCGACGGGCCCCTCCGCCAGACCCTCGACCAGCATGCGACCGGTGACTTCCCCGGGACGCCCTGCACCGGATACCCCGGACACCACCACCATCGTGTCGACGCGGACCTGACGCGCGATCTCCAGCGACACCCCCCCCGTGATGCCGACGTTGATCAGCCTCTGGGACCAATCCCAACTGAAGGACGATTGCGGTTTGCGCAGCCAGTGCCGTTTGTGCAGGCGGCCATCCTCGCCATTGCCGTAGCCCTGCCAGGGCCGCTCCGAGACGGAAAACAGGCCCGATTCCACCTCGACCACCACCGTGTTGTCCCCCTCCCGGAGGTCTCGCGTCACGTCGATACGGAGAGGATGGAAGGCGTTGGCGTGGCGTCCCGCTTCCCTGCCATTCAGGAACACCGTCGCCGCCAGGTCGAGGCGCTCGAAGACCAGCCAGGCACGTTCCCCGGCGGCCAGAGCCGGTACCCGAAAGGTGCGGCGGTACAGCCAGATGGTCTCCT
>JAFGRS010000932.1 GCA_016935045.1 Lentisphaeria bacterium
CCTGGTGGTCGCCGAAGTCGGCTACCGCAGCCACCGCACGCTGCTGCCGCTGCTCCGGTCCTTCCCGAATACCTTCCTCTCGATCGGCAGCAACTTCACGGCGCACCGGGCCGTCGAGTGGTATGCTCGCCACCTGGGTGCGGAGCGTCTGCTGTTCGGCACCGGGCTCCCCGAGGCGGAGCCGGGCGCCGCCATCGGTCAACTCCTGTTCGCGGACATTCCCGAAGGCGACCGCCGAGCCATCGGTGCGGAAAACGCCCGTCGGCTCAGCCATGGAGTGCGCCGATCATGACCCTGTGTGACCGCCTGCGCCGCGGCCTCCCGCCGCCCTTCGGCGTCATCGACATGCACGGGCACGTCGGACGCTATGCCTATCCCATTGCCGACCTCGCCAGCGAAGGTCTCCTCCGTGTCCTGCGGCGGGCCGGCATCGAGACCATCCTCTGCAGCCACATGCAGTGCATGAGTGCCGACGCGGACTGGGGCAACGCGCAGGTCCTCGAATGCCTCCGCCAGGGCGAGGGACGCCTGCGGGGCTATGCGGCGGTCTTTCCCTCCGACCCGCAGACCGTCCACGCCTCCGTCTCGGGCTGGATCCGCGCCGGGTTCATTGGCATCAAACTTCACGATGCCAATCAGTTCCGCTACGACGATCCGGCCTATGAACCGGCCTACCGCCTGGCAAACGAGCACCGCCTGCCGGTGCTGATGCATTGCTGGGGCCGGCCGGCGCAGTTCGCCGCCGCGGTTCGGACGGCCCGGGCCTATCCCGATCTGACCGTGATCCTGGCTCACGGCGGCAGCGCCAACCCGGAGGGCTACGCGCAGGCGGCACAGGCAGCTCCCAACATCCTCATCGACACCTGCCTGAGCCGCAGTCCCCTGGGAATGATCGAGTTCCTGGTGGCCCGGGCCGGCCCGGAACGCATCGTCTTCGGCTCGGACGGGTACTTCTACAGCATCACGCAGCAACTCGGCAAGATCATGGGAGCCGAACTCCCCGATTCGGTCAAACGGCTCATCCTGAGGGACAACGCGCTGCGGGTCCTCGGGCGGGTCCGCGCCGGAGGCGTCGAAGCCCCCGCACCTCCTGCGGAAGAACCTCCGAAGACGACCGACGCCCCGGGGCCCTCCGACGACAGTCACCCCGTGCCCGCGAGGAAGCGATGGTCCACGCGTGGTGTGAGGACGCCAGGACCATGACCTCCCGGGCCGTCATCCTCGGGCTCCTCGGCGCCGCCGCCATCTGCGCCCTGAGTTACCTCAACGACCAGATCCTGCAGCAGACCTACCTGGTCGGCAACAACATGCCCGTGGCCGTCTACGGCCTCCTTATCCTGGTCACGGTGCTGCTCAACCCGGTGCTGCGGCGGTTCGCCCTGACGGGGCGGGAACTCGCCGTCATCCTCACCCTCACCCTGGCGGCCTGCTGCATCCCGGGGTCGGGGCTCCTGCGCACCTTCACCAATTCCCTCATGCTGCCGCACCACTACGTCAAGACCGAACCCGGCTGGCAGCAACAGGAGGTCATGGACCTCATTCCGCCGGCCATGCTGGCCGATCCCTCCGCGGACGAGGACAGGGCCCTCACCGGCTTCCTCCAGGGGCTGGGAGAGCCCCAGAATCCCATCGGCATCGGGGAGGTGCCCTGGCCTGCCTGGACCCGGACCCTGATCTTCTGGCTGCCCATCATCCTCTGCCTGTGGGGCGCCCTCATCGCCCTCAGCCTGGTCACCCACCGACAGTGGGCCGACCACGAACACCTGCCCTACCCCGTGGCGGAATTCGCGGGCAGCCTGCTGCCGGAGGCAGGCAGAAACTCGGTACCCGTCTATGGCCGCAGGCTCTTCTGGATCGGCGCGGGAGCGGTCTTCGCCATCCATCTCAACAACTTCCTCAACGGGTGGTTCCCGGATACTCTCATCCCCATTCCGGTCCGCTTCGACCTCACGCCCCTCGCTCGCATCGTGCCCGTGTTCGTCCAGGGCGGCGGCACGCGTCTCCTGGCTCCGACCCTGTTCTTCACCGTGATCGGGTTGAGTTACTTCCTGGCGGGGGATGTCGCCTTCTCCTGCGGCATCGGGCCCTTCCTCTGGGCCCTCGTCACGGGCATGTTCGCCACCTACGGCATCACCCTCACCGGCGCCGTCGAGGGCATTGGCTACCCCTCCCTGCGTGTCCAGGCGTTCCTGAACTTCGGCGCCAACCTCGGGCTGTTCCTCACCATCGTCTACCTGGGCAGACGGTATTACCTCTCCGTCCTGCGCCGGGCCGTGGGCCTGCGCTGTCAGGACGACGTCCCCCCGGCCGCGGTCTGGGGGATGCGCGTCTTCCTCGTCTTGGCCGGCGCCTTCACGGGGCTGCTCTGGGCCGCCGGGCTGGCCTGGCAGTTCGCCCTCCTCTATACCGCCGCCATCGTGATCTTCTTCCTGATGATCAGTCGCGTCATGGCCGAAACCGGGATGTTCTATGTGCAGCCCTACTGGTTCCCCTGCGGCGTACTCTGGGGGTTGTTCGGGGCCCAGGCGCTGGGATTGCGCCAGCTGATGATCCTGCTCACCCTCAGCATGGTCCTCGTGGTCGACCCGCGGGAGTCCATCATGCCCTTCATGAGCACCTCCCTCAAACTCCTCGACCTGCGTCGGGCCGGACTCGGGAAGGCCGGCGCCTGGTCCGGAGTGGCGGTCGTCCTCGGCCTCGCCATCGCGCTGCCCCTGACCCTCTACTTCCAGTACGACCGGGGGGTCTCGCAGTGGGACGGATGGGCCAGGGCCGTACCCAGGATGCAGTTCGAGAACATCACCCTCGCCAAACAGAAACTCGACGTCCAGGGAACGCTGCAGCAGTCGGAAAACGTGCCGGGGTGGCGTCGGTTCGCGTCCCCCCAGCCCAATGCAGCCTGCGTGGCGGGCCTCGTCGCCGGGATGGGGCTGGTCCTCCTCTTCAGCGCCGCGCGCATCCGCTTTACCCGCTGGCCCCTGCATCCCATCCTCTTCCTGACCTGGGCCACG
>JAFGRS010000933.1 GCA_016935045.1 Lentisphaeria bacterium
CCCCTCCCGCCCTCCGATCAGCGCTCCACCGGGACAAGCCCGGCGGTGGCGTTGGAATGGGTTACCCGCGAGGTGCGTCCCCCCTCCTGTCCAGCCCGGCGGTGGCGTCGGTTGGCAATGCCTCCGTCAACGCCGGGAAGCTCGCGGGACCCTCGCGCTCCAGGCCGGAAGGCTCGCGAGTTGCATTTCCGCGAGCCGGGTCGCATATTGTCGCTGGAGCCCCATGGGGGCCGGGGGCTTGGCTGCAGGGCGTTCTTCCCCAGCAGGCCGGGGACAGTGCCGGATGGAAGTCAAGTTCAGGTGTACCCACTGCCACCGTAAGCTCGAAGCGGACGCGACGCTTGCCGGTACGAGTCTTGCGTGTCCGAACTGCAGTGCCGAGGTGACCATTCCGGATGCCCGCCTGGGGCCGGATGTGACCCTGGGTGGGTTCCGGATCGAGCGTCTGGTCGGCAAGGGGGCGATGGGGGAGGTATTCCTGGCCAAGCAACTGGCCATGGACCGCAGAGTGGCTCTGAAGGTCCTCCCCGGTCGGTTGGTGTCGGACTCGGACTTTGTCGAGCGTTTCTTCCACGAAGTGCGTACGGCGGCGAAGCTGCAGCATCCGGGGATTGTGTCGGCCTACGATGCGGGGATGGATCACGGCTACTACTACTTCGCCATGGCCTACGTGGACGGCGTGACCCTCGAATCCCGTCTGCGACGGGAAGAGAAGCTGCCCGAAAAGGAGGCCCTCGGCATCTGCATCGGCATCGGGGAAGCCCTGGCCTATGCCTGGGACCACGGCGGGATCCTGCATCGCGACATCAAGCCCTCGAACATCATGGTCACCCACGACGGCCAACCCATGATCATGGACATGGGCATCGCCAAGAGCGTCGGGGACGACAGCCACATCACCGCCACCGGCGTCGCCATCGGCACCCCCCACTACATGAGCCCGGAACAGGCCAAGGGAAGCCACCACTTGGATTTCCGCACGGACATGTACTCCCTGGGCGCCACCCTGTTCCACCTCGTCACGGGAACGGTGCCCTTTGCCGGGAACAGCGCCATGGAGGTGGTGGCGCGGCACCTCCACGAGCCCCTGCCCTCCGCGCGCTCCATCGACAGCGGCATCAGCCAGGCCTTCGACGAGCTGGTGCTGCGCATGATGGCCAAGGAGAAGAGGGACCGCTACCCGTCCTGGGAGGCCTGCATCGGGGACATGCGGGCCGTGCTGCGGGGCAAGACCCCCGAGACGGCCAAGGAACGGGTCGCGCGTCAGGCCGGCGAGCGGCTGGCGCAGCAGCGTCAGGTCGAGGGGGGGAGGGGCGGAGTGACGGGTTGGGTCCGCACTCCGCTGGCTCCCTGGGTGGTCGCGGCGCTGTGCCTGTTCCTGGCCATCCTCGCGATGCTGCTCTTTGTCCTGCGTGAGGTGCGCAAGCCGGCGTTCTCGGGGGAGGAGCGCGTGCTGCGGGCGAGTCCCCGGGTAGGGGTGCCGTCTGCCTCGGAAGAGAGCGTGGCCCGGATAGAGCCGGCCCCGGCCGAAGACGCCGTCCCCGCCGCGGAAGAAGGGGGAGCGGACGCGTCCGTCACGCCCGCGCCCCCCGGGGCCGGTCCCGAACCGCCAGCGGCCGAGGGCACGACTCCCCGACCCCTCTCTGCCGTCCCGACAACGGACCAGCCCACGGCGCCACCGGCGACAGATCCGGACACCGCCGCAGCCGCAGGCGAACCCTCCGGGCCCGACCCACCGGCCACCACGGGAGACGCGAACCCTCCGGGCGCCGCTGCCGCGGCGGCACGTGACCCGGTGCTGCCGGTGCTGAACCGGGTCGCGGCCGAGTGGGTGGGTGGGCACCTCGCGGCGGCCACGGCAGCCTGGGAAGAGGGATCGAAGGGGCTGCAGGACCGGGTCTTGCCTTTGCGCCTGGACCGGATCGCGGAGAGCGTGGCCTATGTAGCCAACGTGGAGCCGTTGATCCTCGAGAGCTTCCGCAGGGACGTCGGCAGGACGATCAACCTGCGCCTTCGGGGCCGGACCTGCTCCGTGGTGGTGCGTTCGGTGACTCCCCCCAGCGTACGGGTCATGGAACCGCTCGAACACGGCGCCGTCGGGCATACCATCGGTTGCCGGGACCTGAGCATGGAGGAGAAACTGACTCGGGTCGGGGTCCCGGACTCGCCGGATGCGGCGTTGGCGCGGGGGCTGATTGCCCTCTGGGACGATCATGTGGACCTGGCGCGGTCGGAGTTGCGTCGCTTCGACACTCCCCTGAGCGCCGCGGTTCTGGCCCGCGTCGACGCGTTGGAAGCCCATCAGCGCGAGAAGCTTGCGGATCATGCCTTTGGGGAGATGGTCACCGGGCTGCTGCGCGGCAGTGTGCCTCGGGATGCGGCGGGGTTGATGGCGGCGCTGCGGGAGCGTCTGTCCTCGGACCGGCGACGGAAGGTGTTGACGGGCTGGGTGAAGTCCTTCGAGGAGACGCACGGGGCGACGGAGACGGGGCGGCAGCGTCTTGCCTTTCTGCGGGAGGTGATGGCCTATCCCTTCGAGGGCGATGGCTGGACGGTCCCGGATCACGGTCTCGAGTTCGTCTGGCTGGAGGCGCTCGGCTTTTGGGTGGGGAAGTACGAGGTGACCAATGCGCAGTTCCGCCGCTTCTTCCGGGAGCACGATTCCGGCCAGGAGGGTGGTCAGTCGCTGAACGGGGACGATTCTCCGGCAGTGTGCATCAGCTTCCACGACGCGGAGGGATATGCGGCTTTCCTCACGGAAGGGGAGGGCAGGGCGGGCCGTCTGCCGGAGGATTGCGTGTATCGTCTGCCCACCCATGACGAGTGGACTGCCTTCGCCACCTGCGGGGACGGGAGGAAGTTCCCGTGGGGGCCGGAATGGCCGCCGCCGGCCAGCTGCAACTACCATGGCACGGAGTGGCAGGGACCCGAGGCGTCCCGCCTCAAGGAGCACACCGACCCCTTCCCCTGCACCTGCACCGTGACCGCAAGCGGGGCCAACCCGTGGGGGCTCCATGGGGTCGGCGGGAATGCCTTCGAGTGGACCGTCGGCGCCAACGGCGTCACCCCGGAACTGCGCGGCGGCGGCTGGCGCAGTCTCGGCACCGCCCCCCCATCCCCCGCCGACTTCACCGTGGCCGCGACCAGGACTCAGCCCGCCCGGGCGTACCGGGGCACCCACACGGGCTTCCGTCTCGTGCTGGCAAAGAAGCCCGGGACGGCCCCCCAACCCGCCGCCGCGAAGCCCTGACGCGGGATCGACTCCCCCGACACCGTGTTCCCGCTCGCGAGCACGCAGGCTCAGACGCCCTTATACGTCTGCTCAGAACATCGGCGGAACCGGGGAATGAGGGTGATACCAGGTAGGCGCCACGAGCCGAGTGGCGCAATCCGCAAGACAAGCCCCGCTCGGCTCGCGGGACCTACCGCAAGACAAGTCCCGCTCGGCTCGCGGGACCTACCGCAAGACAAGTCCCGCCTTGTGGTGTCCATTCCGCTGCCGCCGGGTACGGTGTTCTCAGGCCGTGGGGAGGATCAGCCGCAGAGCCGCATGAGTTGGGCGATCTCCTCCGGGCCGATGTCGTCATGTTCGCCGTAGGTTGCGCCGCGCTGGCGGCAGCGGTTGCCGAGTTGTCGGGCGGCGTCTTCGGGGTCGACCCCGAAGTCGGTGAGTCGGGTGGGCATGCCGAGGGACTCGAAGAAGGTCCGGGTTTCCCCGATGGCCCGGTCGACGAGGGTTTCGCGGCTGGTCTCCCGGGCGCCGAGGACGCGGGAGGCGTACTGGGCGAGTTTTTCGCCTTTGCGTTGTCGTTCGTGCTGCCAGAGGGCGAGCATCAGGCTGCCGAGGGACTCGGCGTGTTCCAGGCCGTAGAGCGCGGTGAGGTCGTGGCCGATGCGGTGGGTGGCGAAATCCGCCACGGTGCCGCACTTGAGGGAGCCGTTGAGGGCGTTGGCGGCACACCACATGACATTGGCTCTGGCATCCCGGTCCCCGGGGTCGGCGAGGGTCTTGGGTCCTTCTTCCATAAGGGTGAGCAGGATGGCCTCGGCCTGGCGGTCCTGGAGGGGCGTGTTCACGGGGTAGGTCATGTACTGCTCGATGACGTGGACGAAGGCATCCACCACCCCGTTGCGAATCTGCCGGGAGGGCAGGGAGAGGGTCAGGTCCGGGTCGAGGATGCTGAAGCGGGGGAACATGACGTCCCCGGAGAAGCCGAACTTCTCCCGGGTGCTGTCGCGGGAAATGACGGCGATGTTGTTCATCTCCGATCCGGTGGCGGGGAGAGTGAGCACCGTTCCCAGGGGCAGGGCCGAGCGGGGCGTCAGCCGCCGTCCCGGCAGGTCCCATGGGTCCCCCTCGAAGGGTACCGCCGCGGCGATGAACTTGGCGCCGTCAATGACCGAACCCCCGCCCACCGCCAGCAGGAAGGCGACCCCCTCGGCCCGCGCCATGGCCACCCCCTCCACCAACTTCTCGTAGGGAGGGTTGGGACGAATGCCGCCGAATTCGAGGACGCGGCGCCCGGACAGGGCCCCGAGAACGCGCTCGTAGGTGCCGTTCCTCCTGATGCTCCCGGTGCCATAGACGAGCAGCACAGGGCCTTCGGGGACCAATTCCGCGAGGGAGGCGACGGAGCCGCTCCCGAAGACCATGCGCACCGGGTTGTAGAAGACGAAGTTCTGCATTGGGTAGTAGTCCTCGCGTCCGTTCCTCTGGATCGTTCCGCACGAAACACACGAAAACGCACGAATTCGGCTCGCCTCCTCCTATCTGTCTGGACCGCCCGCGGCCGCGCGGGCACTCCCGGCTCGGCGGGGGCCTCGCCCTCCAGGAGAATGGACCGCCCGCGGCCGCGCGGGCACTCCCGGCTCGGCGGGGGCCTCGCCCTCCAGGAGAATGGACCGCCCGCGGCCGCGCGGGGGTCGCCCTGGCCGGCGCCCGCAGGCGCCCGACCCCCGAATGCAGCGCGCCGATGGGTGCTGCCACCGGTTCGCAGACGGACGATTCGAGTTTCTTCCGCGGGGTTCGCGGCAATCCTCCCGTTTCAGGAACTCGGCCTTCCGGGATCGGGCGTGGGGACAACATCGAGGCGTTCTTCCCAGTGTGTCAACTGCCGGTCGACCTGGTGGGGGGAGGTGCCGCCGGTGTGGTTCCGGGCGGACGTGCTTCTGGCGACGGAGAACAGTTCGAGGCATTCCGGCTCGGCCATGGGAATGCTGCGCCGCATCTGTTCGAGGGGGGCCTGGTCGAGGGCGACCCCGGCGGCGGCGCAGTCGCGCACGAACCGGCCCACCAGGTGATGGGCTTCGCGGAAGGGGACCCCCCGCCGCACCAGCCATTCGGCCAGGTCGGTTGCCATCAGTGCCGGGTCCGCAGCCGCCCGCGCCATGGCCTCGTCGCGAATGGTCGCCGACTCGATCATGGGCCCCATGGCGGCCAGCATGAGGGTCACCGTGTCGATGGCATCGAAGAGGCCCTCCTTGTCCTCCTGCAGGTCCCGGTTGTAGGTCAGCGGCAGGCCCTTGAGGACCGTCAGGATCCCCATCAGGCTGCCGTAGACCCTTCCCGTCTTGCCCCGCGCGAGTTCGGCAACGTCGGGGTTCTTCTTCTGCGGCATCAGGCTCGAGCCGGTGCAGAAGGCATCGTCCAGTTCGAGGAACCCGAAGCGCTGGCTGACCCAGAGCACGACATCCTCCGCCAGGCGGGACAGGTGCATGGCCAGAATGCTCAGGCAGGAGAGGAATTCGACGATGTAGTCCCGGTCCGCCACCGCGTCCATGCTGTTGCGCAGGACCTCGTCG
>JAFGRS010000169.1 GCA_016935045.1 Lentisphaeria bacterium
CTATACGCTCCGGGGCGGCAAAAGGTCACCTGACGGACTAGGTTGGGAGGCTGTGGGATGTCGCGGCCCCGGCGGGGGCCAGTGCCGGCAGCGGCCCGGGCGCCCGTCGCGGCGACCCCGCGGCCCCCGGTAGCGAGGAGAGCGAGCCATGCACACCACTGCCACGCGAAGGGAATTCCTGCAAGGCGCCAGCGCCGTCGGCGCCGGGCTTTGGGCCTTCGGTCCGGCCGCCGCAGCAGCGGCCGGCCCCGCCCGACCCGACGTCCTCTTCATCGCCATCGAGGACGTGAGTCCCCACCGCTTCGGCTGCTACGGGAATACGGTCTGCCGGACGCCCCACCTGGACCGCTTCGCCGCCGGGGGTCTGCGCTTCGCCCAGGCCTATACCAACCCGCCCTGCTGCCCGTCGCGCACCGCCTTGCTCCTTGCCAAACGGCCGGAAACCACCCGGGTCTTCGGCAACAACCACGATTGGCACAAGACCTGCCCCGATGCCCTCACCATGCCCAGGCACTTCCGCGATCAGGGTTACGAAGTCCTGCGCTGCGGCAAGATGTTCCACGGTTCCTTCGAGGACGATGCGAGCTGGAGCCGGGTCATCAACCCCAACGAGGGTCTCCCCCCTCCGGCCAGGGGCCGCAAACCACCGCGCGGGCCGGGCGCCGATATCCAGGCGCGACTCCGAGCCGAGGGCAAGGACCCGAAACAACTCCCGGGAGGCAGCCCCTTCAGCTACGGCCCCAGCGGACGTGACGACCTCGATGAGGTCGACGGCCGCGTCGCCGAACAGGGCATCCGCATCCTGCGCGGCCGCCCGGACGATGCCCCGCCGATGCTCCTCTGCCTCGGGTTCCACGCCACCCATCTGCCCTTCCACGCCCCCGACAAGTACTTCGAACCCTACCCCCCGGAGAACATGGAACTGCCGCAGAACCCGGGCGCAGGCCCCGACGGCATGCCGGGGCCGGGTGTGTTCAGGGAGTACAACCCGCACACGCCGGAGCAATGGCGCGAGGCCATCGCGGCTCACTACGCCTGCGTTACCTTCGTCGACGCCCAGATCGGGCGCGTCCTCCAGGCCATCGAGGAGTCCGGACGTGCCGACCGCACCATCGTGGTCATCTGGAGCGACCACGGCTTCCAACTCGGGGAGCAGTTCCTCTGGCGCAAGGGCCCCCTGCGGGACCACAGCAACCAGGTCGCCCTCCTCTGGCGGGCGCCCGGAGTCACCACCCCCGGCAGCGTCTGCCCCTCCCCCGTGGAAAGCATCGACATCTTCCCGACCCTGATGCAGCTCTGCGGCGTGCCCCTGCCCGACGACATCGAGGCCGCCAGCATGGTCCCCCTCCTGCGCAACCCCGCCGCGCCCTGGAAAAAGGGAGCCCTCATGACCGGCGCCGGCGGACGCAGCATCGTCACCGGACGCTGGCGCTACAACGAGTACCCGGAAAAGGGCAGGGAGGCCGCCGAGCTGTTCGACCGCCAGACGGACCCGGGGGAGTTCGTCAACCTCGCGGACGGTCCGGAACACGCCGACACCGTCGCCCGGCTCGCTGCCCTCCTCGAGGGCGGCTGGCGTGCCTGCCGGCCGGAGTGAGCCAGGCCGGACGCCGGCGATGTTCCGGGAGACTCCGGAGCGTCCGGCCCGCGCCGGCAGTGTCTCCGCGCGGCGCCTGCCCGTGTCTCCGCCTGCTCCTGCGGGTCCATTCTGTCCAGTTCGTCCATGACCCCATTCCCGCCGGGCCTCCCTGCCCGCCTGTTCGGTTTGGATCCCCGCGGCCCGGGGGATACGGGGGGCTCACTGCGCTTACGGAGAGGTCACCGTCTCCCCCTCGTACCTGTCGATGCCGTCCATGATGGCCGTGTAGTTCGTGTCCTCCCTGCCTGCGGGCAGGTTCTCCGTGATGCCGATGAGGAATCCGTCCCCGGGGTGGGCGGCCCGGAGCAGTTCGACGGTCACCTTGCGGATGGCCTCCGGGGAGCGCAGGTGGACGGAGGAAGGGAAGTTGATCCAGAGCACCTTTCCCCGCCAGGCTGCCCGGGCCTCGGCCAGGGTCATGTCCGTATCCGGCGCCGGCGTGAAGGCCTCGATGTAGTCCAGGTCCGTCCCGGCAATCGCCTCGCGGAAAAGAGCGCAGTTGGCGTCGAAATGCACCCCGATCCGCTTCCCATGGCGGTGCATCCACGCCGCCGCCTCCTGGTAGTGCGGCACATAGTAACGCCGAAACGCCTCCAGACCCACCAACTCGGGCACGGCGTTGCCCCCGTAGTTCGCATGCAGAACCGGCGCAGCCGCCACCATCGGGTAGATCTCGCGACGCTTCCGCACCAGGATCTCGTACAGCCGCAGCACCTCGTCCCGACGCTCCATCCACTCGATACAGAAATGCAGCGTGCCGAAGATGCCGCCGGAGATGAGGTGCTGCAGGGGTTCGAGCCCGAAGTTCGTGCGCAGGATCGTGTTCTCATCGGCCGCGGCGGCCAGTTCGAGCGCCCGGTCATGGCGGGGCGTGAACACCGCGTCGTCGAGGTAGGCGGTCAGGGCCGGGTAATCCTCCGGACCGGAAAACAGGGTTCGGTGCGTCCAGGTGGTGAACCCGGCCGGTTCGCGGATGCTGTGCAGGCAGCCCGCCGGGGTCTCGATGTCCGTCCGCACCAACTCCCGCCCGGCTTCGGCATACCGCGTTGCACGGACGCGGCAGTGGGGGGTGTGGGTATCGAACACGGAGAACCGCCGCACCACGACGAGTCCCCGCCGTTTCAGGGCCGCGAACACGGGAGCCGTGGGCAGCATGGACTCGTACACGGTGAACGGGGTCCGTGGCGGACGGCCGCCGCGCAGGGCCATCTCGACGGCTTCCCTTGGGGTCATGCCGGGCGTCCTCCTGCAAGACGGGTGCTTCTGTCCCGCACCCGGTGGCGGTCTTCGGGAAGCGGCAGCCGGCGCACCGCGATCCCGGATGCCTCGTGTTGGGAGCCCCGCGGTCGCGGCGCCGGTCGACCTCCGTCCACCATGGGTTCAGGGCGAGGCGGCGGGCATCAGGGCATGCAGGGCGATGGCCGCTGCGACGGAGGCGTTGAGGGACCCCACCCGGCCCCGCTGGGGAATGCGCACGACGCAGGAGGCCGCGTTGAGGATGAAGCGGCTGACTCCGGCGTCCTCGCCGCCGCAGACCAGCAGCAGCTTCCCGGGGAGGCTACCGAGGACTTCGGCGAAGGTGTGTTGCCCCTTCGCGTCCAGGGCCACCACCGCGAACCCATGCTCCGCGGCAATCGTGGCGTAGCGGTTGGCGGAGTTCTCCCTGGCAATTCCGATGTGTTCGGTGGCGCCGGCGCTGGCCTTGACAACGGAAGGAAGAACGGGCGGCGCGCCGCGATTGGGCAGGAGCACCCCCCCGTAGCCCAGGACTTCGGCGCTGCGTATGATGGCCCCGACGTTGTGCGGGTCCTCGATGTTGTCCAGCAGCACCAGTCTCGGCTCGGCCAGGAGTGCGTTCAGAGCGGCGTAGGGATAGGGGTCCGTTTCGAGAACGGCTCCCTGGTTTTCCCGGCTGCCGCAGAGGTCGATCAGCCGTCCCCTCTCGTGCCAGTGCACGGGGATCGAGCGCGCCGTCGCCAGCTCCGCCAGGCGGCGCAGGCGGGGATTGCCGCGGGAACCCTGGTTGAGCAGGAGCCGATGGGCCCTGCGGCGGTTGGCAAGAATCGCCTCGAAGGCGGGGTTGACCCCGTAGAGATACTCGGTTGCCGTCGCTGACAATGGCGTGTCCTGTCTCTGCGCCAACCTGCTTCCGATCAGCACTCCATCAGCACCCGGACGGGGCAGTGGTCCGAGCCCATGACCCCGGCGAGAATGCCGGCGCCGCGGACCCGGGACCGGGCCGCCTCGTTCACGCAGTGATAGTCGATGCGCCAGCCGATGTTCTTCGCCCGCGCCCGGCCCATGTAGGACCACCACGTGTACTGCCCGGGGTCGCCGCAGAACATGCGGAAGGTGTCGACGTATCCCGAGGCTGTGAACCGGTCCATCCAGGCACGCTCCTCGGGGAGGTACCCGGGGCTGCCTTCGTTGGCTTTCGGGTTGGCCAGGTCGATGGGCTTGTGGGCGATGTTGTAGTCGCCGCACAGCAGCACCGTCCGTCCCGCGGCCACCAGCTCGCTGCACTTCTCCAACACCGCTGCGCAATAGGAGATCTTGTAACCCAGGCGGGCCCCCTCGGGCTGGCTGTTGGGGAAGTACGCATTGAGGATGGTCAGGTCCGGATAGTGCAGAATCAGCATGCGGCCCTCGATGTCGAACTCCGACGCCCCCAACCCCTCCACATCGAGGGGCTCCTCACGCACGTACGCCGCCACACCGCTGTACCCCCTGCGCTCGGCGGACCGCCACACGCTGCGGTACCCCGGCGGATGCAGCAGGGCCTCGTCGAGCTGCTCCGGCGCCGCCTTGGTCTCCTGCACGCAGAGAACGTCCGGGGCCTCGCCAAGCAGCCACTCGAGGAAGCCCTTCTTCTGCACCGCACGGATGCCGTTGACATTCCACGACAGAATCGTCTTCATGAAGTCTCCCACAGACTTCCCGCAAGGCCAGTGCCTTCGCATCGCCGCCCACCGGGCCGCGGACCGTCCCGAATACCGGGACCCGCCGAGAACAGCCGCCCGCCAGGGGCAGGGGGGGGGAGCCGCGGCCGCGGGGCAGCCGTGCTCCCATGGTCCCCGGCCGGGAAGGACGCCGCGCGCCCGGGAAAGAGGAAACCGCAGTGCCGCGCCCCGGATACTGTCGCATGGCCTGGACCGGTTGTCCAGCCTGCGGGGGCAGTGGCGGGGCTGTTTGGAGGTCCCAACGCCGCCGCCGGGCTTGTCCCGGTGAAGCGCCGATGGGAGGGCAGGGAGGGGGCGCGGCCGGGCCCCCTCACCCCGAATCGGCGCTCCACTGCCGCAAGGACAGTGGCGGCGGGAACCGATTCGCCGGATCTCGAAACAGCCC
>JAFGRS010000934.1 GCA_016935045.1 Lentisphaeria bacterium
CCGCGCTGGAAGAGCTGGCGTCGACGTTGCTCTCATGGCATCGCCTCCTGCCATGCCAGTATACATGACCACGGCCCGCCCGCCATCCGTGACCTCCGGTTGGGTCTTGGAACTGCTGCAGATCCCGTTGCATGGCGGAGGACGATGGACAATGGACCACGGTCCGGGCCGGGCGGGAGGCCGCGGTCAGAGGGGATGGGGACCTTCGGGCGCGGCGGGGCCCGGCATCCGGCGGATGAGAAGAAGAGCCGAGCAGAAGCGCAGCGCGGAAGAGGCGACAAAGGTCACCTGGAAGCCGCCGAAAACCCATCCGGCGACCGGCAGGCGCCAGTCCTCGAGCAGGTGCAGGATCAACCCTCCCGTGATCACCCCGAGCCCCCCGGCGATGCTGCCCAGGCTGCTCGATACGGCGCAGTACATCGCCCGGCTGGCGGCGGGCGGGAAACGCGTGATCAGCTTGTTCGAGGCCGTGTTCGCGGCCGTGCTCGAAGTCCCTCCCACCACGCTCCCCAGGGCCAGCCACACCAGCGCCGACGCCGGGGTCGCCAGGACCCAGAACAACGGCAGACTGGCCCACACCAGGTGCCCCCAGTACAGCACCTGCCGCGCCCCCACACGGTCCACCAGGCGCCCGCTCCAGCGTCCGGTGACGATGCTGCCCAGCAGCGTCGCGGAGGTCAGCACCACGGCCCCCCCGAGGAAGTTGCGGCGAATCTCCAGGTCCTGGACGAAGTAGATCGTGGCCAGCGAGCCACCCAGGGTCATGGAGAACGTCCACATGGCGTTGAACAGCAGCCACGGCCGGAAGCCGCGGTCCCGCAGGGGCCCCAGCATGGCGATCAGGGGCGCGGAGGGGGCCGCACCGCCCATGGGCGGCTCCGGCAGGGTCCCGTGGATGACCAGGTCCAGGAGACCCACGGCCGTTGCGATCAGGAAGACCACCGTCACCGCCTGCAGCTTGTGTTCCTCGGGGATCCGGTCCACCAGGTACCCCGAGGGAATCACCACCGCCATCACAGAGACCGCCATCCACGAGGCCCGGCGGCCGTAAAACGTCCCGTGTTCTTCCTCGGGGATCAGGTCCGCCAGCCAGGAGAGCCAGGGGGGGCTGGACATGGTGCCGCACAGGTTCGCCAGGCAGATCGCGGAGATCAGGACAAGGGCGGTCCACGAACTGCCGTGGGACCACAGCCACAGAGCCAGGAGGATCCCCGCCATGCGGACGGTGCGCTCGCCCACCGCGAAGCAGAACCAGATCACCTTCCGACGCCCCGTCCACTCCGTCAGCGCCGCCGAAATCACCTGCGCCGAAATCAGCCAGGACGAGATCCCCGCCATCAGGCTCCACTCGAACTTCGATACCCCGACCGCTGTGCCGAAGTAGACAAAGAAGATCCCCGAGATCAGCGTCGCCCAGATGTTCCCCATGGCACCCGTGTAGATGTGCTTGCGCATCAGGCTCGGGAGCTGCCAGGGGTACACCACCCGATGGCGGAAATAGCCCCGCACGACACCCGGGGACTGCCCCGCGTTCGGGCAGATCTCGGCCGGTGACGATGCATCCATATCCATTGGGGCGACGGGGCCTGGGGGCCGTCTCCTGTTCTCAGTCGCAGATCTGCGAGGCCAGGGAGACATGCCGCTGGCCGTCGAGCGCCAGGGCGGCAAAGAGGTGTTTCACGCTGGGCTTCAGGGCGTACTTTGCGACCTCGCGGTAGTACATCAGGGCCGCGTCCTCCTGGCGTTGCACCAACTCGCGGATCTCGACCGGCTGCCGGGACGTCGAGAAGTCGGGGAAACGGATATCGGGGACGTTGCGCACGTCGGAGCGGAGGATCTCCTCGCCCTCGTGCCGTCGCAGGGCGGCTTCGAGCCGCGCCAGGTGATCGTCCTTGTCCTCGGCGAAGGTGCCGAACAGGCTCAGAACGCTGTCGGGGAGATCCTGGGCCAGCAGAGCCCGATAGGTCTCCCGGGATTGCCTCTCGAAACCGATTGCCTGGCGGAAGACGTGCTGCGTGAGAGTGACGGGGGGCCCATCGGCAGGCCGCGCGGCATCCGCCTTGCCGGGCGTTGGCGCCGTGTCGGATGTCTCGGAATGGGTGGCGGCGCCCTTCTCACCGTCCCGCGGACGGGGAGCGGCCAGCACGGCCCAGGCGCCGGCGCCGGCAAACCCCATGACCAGGGCGTAGAGCGCGCCGGCGGCCGGGCGCGCCAGCAGCCGCGGCAGCAGCAGCCCGAACCACAGGGCCGCCGCCGAACCGGCGCAGAGCGCGAAGACCAGGGCCACGGGCACGGCGCCACGGCCATCCAACCAGGCACGCAGACGCTCCCCCAACACCCGCCGCCGCAGACAAACCACCCCGAACACGAGCATCGAAGTGATAGCGAAGAATACAATGGGCATGGTTCGGGGTCCCGCTCCTGATCTCTACCGTTCGGTGGCTTGCCGTCAACCAGGAGAAAACACAAGAATAACGTCGTTCCGAACAGGCTGCAACACCACTCCCGGCGCTGTCAGCAATGCCTCACTCACGGGGGGTATTGTCGAGGACCTGTCTGCGTGCCACGCACAGGCAGGCGACCGGCTCCAGCGCCATTGCGGCAGGTGGAGAGCACGCGATGGAGTCGGCGGTCTCCGCCGTATCTTCACTCGGCGCCCGGGCAGATCCGCGTTGCACCCAGTTGCAGGGACCCGAGTTGCAGGCGTCACCAGCCGCGGTCTTGTGCGCTTCAGGCGGAGCAGGGCACGATCACACCTTCGCGGCGGGCGACGCCGATCAGGGGCGTGCCGGTGTCCTGCCGGAACTGCAGCGAACCCACTGCATGCGGTTCGATTCGGCTATCGACGAACCGCCGCAGGCTCCAGAGACGGTCGATCAGTTCGTGGTCATATCGCCTGTCAAAATCGGGCGAGACAACCAGCAGGTCGATGTCGCTGTCGGCGTCCTGTTCCCCGCGCACGCACGAACCGAAGACGACACCGGCCTCAACCGTGATCCCGGCGCGAGCCACTAGCGCCAGGTACTCCTTGACAGCCGCTAAAACTGCGCCGTCAACCATGCGAACACCTCCTGCGCCACGCCCGCGTCGCGCGCGGTCTCTTCCCCAGTGGGCAGCGGTTGTGTAGTGCCGGGATATCGGCCGGCAATGCTGTACTGATCAAACCGAGAGAGAAACTCCACATGATCAACAGGGAAGTCCAGACCGCTCAGTTCGGCCAGACGCAACAGCGAGTGGACTTTCGGCGCGAAGTCCTGCGTTGACCTGCAGACGTGCGCCTTCAGCAGCTTCTCCAGGGCCAAGTGGACGAAGAAGAGCCCATGCCGTATCTTGCCCTGCTCGACGAGCCCGATCCCGACGTCCCAGTCCTCCACAGCGCCGTGCCGCCAGTACGCGACCTGCTTCTGGATGTCCATCATCATGTCCTTGCCCAGTCCGCGGTCCATCCCTGGCCGTCCGCCAGGCGCCGGGGCAGGGAGGCGCGAAGGCTGTCACTCCGCCGCGAAGCCAAGCATCATATCACTCTAGCGGCGCTTCATGGGCGCCGCTACTACACACTTCAGAAAAGCATCGCGGGCCTTTCAGGAGGCCGTGTTATGCTGCAGATCTCTGTACGCAAAGTACTTCTGTGTGTACGGCAGCAGTTTGCCCGCCGTGCACGGTCCCCGGGCGGCAGCACCAGGAATTGGGGTCAGAAGGCGGCCCCGGCGTCACTCACCGCCAGGCCCCGCAGGTCCCCCCCGGGGCCGTAGCGTGCGGCGGCCACCGGCGCGGCGCCTCCGAACCCGCCGACCGACCAGCGGTCCCCCGCGCGGTCACCCATGGCGAAACAGACCAGGGTCGAGGTCCCATCCGGCCAGGAGAGACGGACGGCGAGCGCACCGTCGCCCTCGAGCCGCTGGACCGTCGGCAGGCTCTCCCCCGGTGTGTTTCTGGCGGGGACCAGGACGGTGAGGAACTGGGTTGCGGCGTCTGCTTCCGCGCGGGCGGTGAGGTGCCAGTTGTTTTCGAACTCCTTCCCCGGCGGCCAGGTCGGCGGCGGCTCGAAGGCGTCCGTCTGGGCAAAGGTCAGGGCTCCGGGGGCCAGGAAGTGGACCGTCAGCGCCGCCTTCGGCCGCCGCAGAACCACCCTCGCCTCCTGTTCGTCCACCTCCATCCGGTCCAGGGCATGAAGCCAGTACTCGAAGCGCTGCGGCTCGAGAGCTGCCAGGTCATCGCGGATGACGAAGATCCCGGGACGCACGTGCACCACCTCCCGCACCGCCCGGGAGAGACGTCCGCCATAGGCCGCGGTCGCATCCGCCCGCACGATGTCGAAGAGCGGTCCGGTGCTGAAATCGAGGATCCGCCCCCTGGCATGCCAGCCCCGGTCCTGGCCCTTGCCGCCGGCGAAGGTGATGCCGCACTTGGCCTTGGTCTGGCGGGTCCACCCGTCATGGTGGGGTGAGCCGTAGCGGTTGTAGTGTCCGGTGGCGACGGCGAGGGCTTCGCCGTAGGCTTCCAGGGTGAAGCAGTTCTGGTCGTTGTGGCCGTGCGACACGGCGCCGTAGGGACTCGAGCGCAGGTTGAAGATGACATCTTCCTCCGGCTCGCCGAAGGCCGAATGCAGGCTCACCAACCCCACCGACTCGAAGTGCCTGGACTGGGGCAGCTCGGTGGGCGGACGCGGTTCTAGGGAGTCGTCCCGCAGCACCACCCCGAGGATGCCGGCGTCCGGGCCCTGCCCGAGGGCCGCCGGGTACCAGCGCAGCACGGGGTCCCGCAGCAGGGTGCTGAAGGCATACATCAGGCCCCCCGCGCGGTTGGGCCGGAACTGGGTCCCGTCGCCGAAGGGGGCCATCTGGGAATAGGGCGGGGTGAGATAGAGCCTGTAGTAGGGGGTGTTCCGGAAGAAGGGCCGGCGGCTGAGGTCGATCCCGGTTGCCTCCCGCAGGGCGACCACGAAGTGCAGCCCGAAACTCATGTAGGCGCCCCAGTACCCCGGACCCTCGTTCCAGCCCCCGTCCTCGCCTCCCCAGGCCGGATAGACGCCCCAGTAGATCCGGGTGATGTAGTCCAGCCACAGGCGCGCCTCCTCGGATTCGGGGGCAAAGGAGAGGGCCGCCTCGCCGAGAAACCCGATGATGCGCCCGGCATGGCTCTCGAAAGGATTGTTCTCGTAGGGCCTTTGGCTCAGTTTGCGGTAGAAGTCCCTGGCCCGTTCGAGCTGGGCGGTTTCCACCCGGCGGGCCTCCTCGGGGGTGAACAGGTCGTGCGTCCAATCGTACGCGCGCACGCCCCGCATCATGATCCACATGGCGGGTTCGTCGTTGTGAAAGACATTGGTGGACCCGTGAGGGTCCCAGGCCATGAAATGGAGAATACGCCGCTTGGCTTCCCGGCCGCAGTCCGCGTCCGCGGTGAGGAGGTAGGCCAGGGCGGCCTGCTCCATGCGGTCCATGGGCGGACGCGTGGCGCGAAACGTGAGCGTGTAGGCCGGACCCCGGGCGGGACCCTCGGGCAACCGGTCCGGCTCCGGCACCAATTCCTCCCCCGCATACCCCCGCACCGACCGCACCAGGCGTTCCGCCGTCTCCCGCAGATCCCCCTCGGCGGCACGGCGACGCAGGTCCGCGAGCCCGCCCTCACGCACGAACAGCCGCGGACGGGACGCCGTCACCGCAAACCTCTCGGGGGCCGGATAGGGCCAGGGGTCCGCTCCCGCGGGCACCGTGAACGTGCGCCGCCGGCTCCAGACGATCCCTGCCCGTGTGCCGGTCTCGAAGCCGTAGCGCCAGTGCCATTCGCCCGGCGCCAGGGGCTCGCGCAGCATCTCGCAGCACCACGCCACTCCCCGCCTGCGGATGGTGTTCTCGGCGGCGAAGGTCGGGTCCCGGGAGATGTCCAGGGCGTAGGATTCGGCCTGGTCCATGGCGAAGGTGCGTCCCGCCGCCGCCACCGGCAGCCAGAGGAAGGGGGGCGGGTTGACCCGCGCCTCGGCGCCGTCGCCCGGCGCATAGGGCAGGTTGGCGCCGGCCCGCGGTTCCCGGTCGAGCCCCACCAGGGCCGCGAGGTGTTCCCCGACCTGGGCCAGGTCTGCCTGCCCCAGGGCCCGCAGTTCCACCTCGTCCCAGTGCGTCTGGCCGGGGTCCAGCCAGTGAAAGAGCTGCACCTCGACCCCGTGCGCCTCGGCTGGCAGAAGGAAGAACCGGTCCCCCGTATCCCGCCAATCGGCGCTCGGAGGGAGAAAGACCTGCTGCAGTCCGATCTCGCTCCAGCGGCTGCCCTCCCGGTGGAAATGCACCCGCAGCGAGGACCCCCGCTCCCCCGTTCCCGGGGACCCGCCCCGCGTCCGGTACCAGCCCCGCACCGCCACCGCCACCGTGCCCTCGGGCACCGCAACCAACTGCCGCCAACACTCCCGCTCGGCGGCGGACCGGCTTTCGAGCAGCCCGTACCGCCTCCCTTCCCGGCCCCCGTCCTCACCCAGCAGACTGCGGCCCCCGGTGCGGAAATCCACCGCCTGCCAGTGCAGTGGCCGACCCTCCCCGTCCACCTCCTCGAAACCGGGATTCCGCAACAGACTCGGCGCGGCGCCCGACACGGCCCCCAACATCGCAAACAGCATCAGAATACCTCCCATCGCCAACGTCCTCGCTCCAACCGACCGCGGCCGCAAACGCCGGCCACCGCGGAGTCCCCTTCCCGCCGCCGCCAACGAGAGTCCAGGCCGCCGCCAGGCCGCCCAACCCGTGGCTGTCCCGAACCGGCATGCTCCGGCAACCCCAGGGCCAGCCTCCCTTGTCAGCCGCGCGCGGAAATCCATGGCGAGTTCCTTCACTCATCCCTGCCACAGGCCCACAGGGCCGTCTGTACCAACAGCTTGCGGTGGTACTCGCCGAGGCGCGACCAGAGACACCACTGGGGCGGGGACCCCCAGTCCACCGGACACGTGAGCACGGCCACGCGCCCCCTGCCGTAGCCCCCCACCACCAGGGCCGGCGAGGTCACGCGCGGTTCGAGTCCGTCCGGGGTCCCGTAGCGCAGCACCACGGTCGCGCCGTCGCGGGGC
>JAFGRS010000170.1 GCA_016935045.1 Lentisphaeria bacterium
CGCGCAGGACCCGGGTGTCCTCGAGGATGTCCCGCACGGTGGGATAGGGCCGCAGGTCCGCTGCCAGCCAGCCATGGAAGCGGCCGATGCAGTCCCAGCGCCACCACCACACCGAATCCATGTCCAGGGTCACCATGCGCCAATACTTCGCCAGGAGGCTGTCGGCGTCCTTGGTGTAGCCCATCCAGTTGGCCCTCGGGAAGTCGCGCGGAGCGATGCTGCGGATGATCTCGTCGGCGGTCCCCGGATAGGGACTCCAGAAGGTGTTGCCGCGCACGATGAGGTCCAGGTCATCGCCCCGTTCGAAGCGCCCCGCCCCCTCGAAGCCGACCTTGGCCCGGGGGTCGATGGCCTCGTAGGCAGCCTTGTACCTGGCACAGAGCTGAACGAAATTCCAGCTCTGGAATGCCTGCCGGTCGAACCAGCGCGCGTAGTTCCCGGCCCGCAGCGCCGCCGCTTCCTCCAGATCGGCCGGATCGGCAATGCCCACTTCCTCCCAGGCCGCAAAGGAGGTCCCCCAGGAGCGGTTCAGCTCCGACAGCGAGGCGTATTGGGAAGCCAGGTAGGTGCGGTAGGCAGCCGCACACGCGGCCGAAGCACAACACCCCTGCGTGTCCACTTCGTCGCCCAGAGACCACACAAACACCCCGTGCCGCCGCGCTGGCAGATGAGCATTGGCCCTCTCCTCGACGTGCTTCGCCACCGCGTCGGCATCGTTCCAGCAGAAGGGTTTCATGATCCCGTTCGCGTCGACCTTTGCCTGGATGCGGGTGGTGTAGGGGACCCAGGCCATGTCGAATGCGGCCACGTAGTTGGGCGGGTTTCCGTGGGCGAGCTGGAGTGTCACCCCGTGTTCGGCCAGGCTCTGCTCGGCGTAGGGCGCCAGGGTTCCCTTGGGCACATCCCAGATCAGGAAGTTGAAGCGTCCGTGGTGCCGCTTGGTGACCCGGGCGTAGGCCGTGCGCCAGCCGATGTCCTGCCCGGCGGCCGCCAGGCGGGCCTCCACCGTGACCAGCATCGGCAGCCAGGGCTCCACCGGGAAGCGGAAGGGCACGGTGTCTCCCGGGTTCGGAAACGAGTCCTGCAGCAGGATCCGGCGCCGACGGTCCCTGAGGCTGACGGAAAGCACTTCCCCGGCCACCGCCGGCCCGGCGAGACGCACCGCCCCCGAGAAGACGCCGCCCACCTCGCTCCAGCTCTCGTCCAGATCCACGGCCTCCACGGTCCGGGGGCTCTCGACACGGAAGGGGCGGATGGCCCAGGTCACCACACTGCCTCGGCGGTACAGCCAGGCATCGGCGGTCCAGTCGCCGGCAGCCAGGGGCGGCAAGCGGAAACGCGCCTGGGAGCCGGACTCCACCTTTCCCGCGGGAAGCGCCTCGGTGATCCCGGTCGCATGGCGCAGGCGCAGCACCAGGTCGTAGCTACGGGCGGGGGTTTCCGGGGGCGCCGTGACGGTGACCGAATGGCTCCAGTCTCCCCAGCGTATGGGCTCGGAATCGAGCTGCAGGGCAAGGTCCGGCGCGGGTTCCCTGCCGGCGGCCCAGAGGATCGCGCGTCCAAGGCGCTGAGCCCAGAGGTCATACTCGGTCTCCCAGCCCTCGTAGTAGTCGATGGCGGGACGTCGGTGCACGTGGACGCCACGGCCCTTGCCGACGCGGTAGGCATCCATGCCGTCCCCCGGGTCGAGGAACGCGGGGAGCTGGGCCAGGCGGTTGTCGGTCTTGAGCACGCGCTCGTCGCGGCGCCCGACCATGACGATCCCGCCGCCGTCGGCCACGGGACGCAGAAGACGATACTGCTGCTCGGCGTTCATGTTGCCCAACCCCTGCTGCAGCAGCACGACGCAGTCCCAGGGCTGCCCCAGCAGGCCGAGCAGCCGCGCCTCGCCCACATCTCCCCCGTGCCAGTGTTCCTCGGTGGAGTCCACGATCCGCGTCCAGAATGCCGCTTCGGCCTGCAGATCGAAGCGCTGCATCAGCTCGACACACTCCCGGGGCAGGGTGCCGCGGCCATCGAGGATGAAGAGCACTCTCGTGCTGCCCCCCGCATAGGGTTGCGCCCATTTCGTGTGCGGCGTGGGATAGTCCAGGGTCAACGCGTGGTCGACTTCGAGTTCGGCCAGGTCCTGGGCGCGGCCGGACACGGAACCCAGAAGGGCCAGCAGCGTGAAGCATGCCAGAAGGCGTTCCATGAGCGCAATCCTCCTCCTACAACTCCCCGAGAAGCCCGGAGAGCTTCACCTGCCACAGAAGCACCTCCGCCTCAGGAATCCGGCGCAACAGATTCTCCTGGGCAGACACCGAACGATCCTGCCGTTGCAGCGCTTCGGCAATCTCCCGCACCAATCCCTGCAACCGGGCTGCGGGGTCCGGGGCAGCGGCCGCCGCCTGGGTTGCCAGCGCCCTCATCTCCGCCAGCCGCAGCGGATCGAAGCCGGCCACGGCAGGGGGGGTCAGGTCCGCGGCGTCCAGGAACGCCGAAGCCCGGGCCGCCCGTGCCGGCATGCCGCCCAGGGCAGCGGCATTGGTCAGGCCGTGGAAGTCCCAGAACGCCAGGCGGATGCTGCGGGTCGCCGGGGAGTAGACGAGGTGGGAGGTCACCGGGTAGCTCTCCGGTGCATGGCGGACGGTCCGCGCGTCCGAACCATGGATGAAGACGCCACAGGGCCCCGCACCTTCCCCCAGGGCAACATCGAAGACCTCGTCCAGCATCAGCGCCCAGCGGTTCTCGGGGACCGGCAGTTCCACGCTCTCGCCTTCGGCCACCCGGGCGCCGGGAGTGCAGACCCGGCGCAGACCGTGACGCTTGTGATGGGAGGTGAAAAAACTCGGGTAACACCGCAGCCGCACCCCGACTTCCGCCAGGGGAGCCGAGGGGTCAAGGGCGATTTCGGCATACAGCGCGTCATCTCCCGGCACCATGACGAAGCGGATCCGGACGTCGGCCCGGGGGTGATGCCACACCATGTCCACCATGCCCCTGCTGCCCTCCTCCGTAGCCATCACCCCCGACAGGGGTACCTCCCCCACATCCTCCCCGTTCAGCAGGACCCACAGGAAGCCGCCGTGGTACCAGTTGCAGGACGTGGGACCGGGCATGCCCAGGTACCCCTCCACCGGAAAGGCCCGCTCGGGAATGGCAGGGTCGTGACCTGCCATGACGCGCAGGGAGTAGGAAGCTGCCTCGTTCCGCAGCCGGACTTCGGTCTGGCGCAGGACCTGACGCTCGTGCCCCTTGTAGGTCCGCAGGGGACGCGTCGTCTCGGGCTTCACGGTCACCTGCACCGTGGCAGGCGGGTCGCCGGCGTCCGCCGCGACAGCCGACAGAAGCAGGGAAGCCACCACCGCAACGACCCCGGCTCGTAACTGCCCCATGGGTCCTGTCCTCAACCATCCGCGCGCCATCGGCGCCGCCGGGGCCCGTGCCAACCCGTCCCCCCCCCAGAGCAGCCTTCGGCAGCAGCGGCCACGGCCCAGAGCTTTCTCGAACGACACGCCTCTACCATAGCCGCGGCGGTGTCGTGCTTCCACCGAGTGATCTTCCCAGCAGCAGATGATCGCCCTTGTCAACGACACGTTCGCTCCGTTGCACGGCTGGCAGCGTGCCGTCCGCATGCCGGGGTGCGGCTCACCGGTGACATGCACTTCCGAGGGCGCGAGCCGTCGCCTCCCAGGTGTCGGCGGCGGCTTCGAAGGGCACGGTGACAGCGCCATAGACGAACTCGGGACCGGCCGGCACGGTAGCCTTCGCAAAGGCCATGAGGTAATGCTTGCGGTAACGCTCCGGGACGTCCCAGTAGCGGACGTTCCACGCTGACCCCGGCGGCGCCTCGATGATCGCGGTCACGGCCCCTTTGCCGAGTCCCCTGCCATACACCGCGGACCAGGCCACCGGCACGGCCACCTTCATGCCCCCGTCGCCGTCGAAAACCCCCTTCCGCTCCGTCCCGTCGAGACCAAGGGCGAGGAAATCGCTCATCTCGGTCACCCAGGGATGCATGAAATGGTAGATCAGGGACAACTCCGTGGGCTTCTCGGCGCGCATGGCGACACGTTCCACGATGCGTCCGTCCGCCACCTCCACCTCGGTGCGCAGCAGCAGACCGCGGAGCCGTGACTCCTTGCGCAGCCGGACA
>JAFGRS010000935.1 GCA_016935045.1 Lentisphaeria bacterium
CCTTAGGGTATGCGCCCTCCTCGTGCCTTGCGGATGACCATGCGGCGCCTCGCCAAAATGTGAAGTTATTTCCGTGCGGACCCTTAGAGCGCGGTTTTCCTCCCGTTTTCCGTCCTTGTACGTGGCCGGTGTTTTCCGGAGCCTGCTCGCGCCTTGTCCGGGAAAGGGGCTTGCACGCCTCACGGTACCGGATACACTCTGCGATGACGATCTGCCTTTCTCTCGACAGGTGCCCAACGACAGTCGGACGGGACATTGGACTCCATGCGCTCGGGAACGGACACCATGGAAGGAATCCTCGCCATCGATGCGGGCGGGTCGAAATGCGACGCTCTCCTGGCCGATCTGGCGGGGAATGTCCTGGGGAACGGCACCTGTTGCCGGCCGGGTCTGAGCGGGCGGGACGAGCGCTGCCTGGTGGAGGCGGGCCGGGCTGCCCTGCGGGTCACGTGCTTTGACCGCCTGGTGACGGCCGGGCCGGGCCGCCCCTTGCCGGCAGCCCTTCGGGACGCCTTCCAGGCGGCAACCATCGAGATCGTTCCCTGCGACGAAGTCACCCCGGCACTGAGTCACGCCGGGGTGACTCACGGCGTCGTGCTGCTCGCGGGCACCGGGGCCTTCGCCCACGCCCGCACCCGGGACGGCCGCACGCGGCACCTGGACGGCACCGGCCCCATCCTGGGCGATTTCGGGGGCGGCTACCACATCGGCACGATGGCCCTCCATGCCATCGTGCGTTCCGGCTGGCACCCGCGCCACGCGACCAGCCTGCGGGACCGTGTGCTGCAGCGTTTCGGCGTGTCTTCGCCCGCCGCGCTGTTCGGTCTCGGTCTGTTTGCGCGGGACCGTTCCGTGGTCGCCTCGATCGCGCAGACGGTGCGGGAGGAAGCGGACCGCGGCGATGCCATCGCCATCCGGATTCTGGAATATGCTGCCGAGGCCATGGCGGAGACATTTCGGGACCTCACCGACGTTCTCGGCATCGCCGCGGACACCTACACCGTTGTGGGCACGGGGGGCATCATCCGTCGTTCGGAGGCATACTGGACGCACCTCCGCGACCGGATTGCGGCCATTGCGCCGGACTTCACCTGCTGCCGACTGCCGCAGCCGCCGGTGGTCAGTTGCGCCATCCACGCGCTGAAGCAAGTGCTGGGGAGCGCCGCGAGTGAGGCCGTGGCCCGGTTGGTGGCCCAGGTCGAGGCACTCCACCTGGACGCCCCCGATCCCGCCAGTGGCACGAAGCAGGGGTCGGGTGAGCGGGCCCGGGCCGCGGCAAGCGGCGCATCCGGCCGTGCCGCCTCCGGCGGCGCGAGGCGGCGGCAGGCGAGTGCCGAAGGTGACACTGCGGACATGGAGGACAGCACGCATGGATGAGAGTCGGTTCCTTCCCGAAGCCCATCGTATACTCACGTCCCTCGCCCAGCAGCAACGGGACAACATCGCCGCGGCGGCGGATCTGATCGCCGACTGCCTGGGTTCGGGCGGCGGCATCTACTGCGCCGAGATCGGGCACGGCATCCAGATGGACTTCATCAACCGAGCCGGGGGGCTGTGCGCGGTGCAGCCCTTCACCTTCACGGTCGCGGTGAACACCCCTGGGCCGGAGTGCCGCCGCAAGGCCGAGGCGGCGGAACGTGCCGACCAGGACATCGAGGCCGTCCGTCTGGCCGTGGCGCACAGCGCCCTGCGTGCGGGGGACGCGATGCTCATCGGCTCGGTATCCGGACGCAACCGTCGGCCCGTGGAGCTGGCGCTGGCCTGCCGTGCCAAGGGCGTGAAGGTCGTCGGTTTCACCGCCATGGCCTATACGCGGAAGGTCACCTCCCTGCATCCCTCGGGGAAACGCCTGTTCGAGGTTTGCGACGTCGTCGTCGACAACGGCGCCCCGTATGGCGACGCCGGGGTCCAGGTGCCGGGGTACGAACACCCGGTCATTCCCCTGTCGGGTTTCGGGATGTTGACGGCGGGATGGCTGATCTGGGAGCAGGTGCTGTCCCGCATGGCCGCCGCGGGGACCCCGGCCAGCGTGCTGATCAGCCAGAACCGGGAAGACGGTCCGCCCTACAACGCGGAGAGCCGCGCCGGGTACAACCGGAAGGGATTCTGAGCATGAGTGCCAAGGGGTACTTCGACGAGGCGATTGCGGCGTTGCAGCGGGTGGCGGAGTCCCAGTCCGGGGCGATTCGGGAGGCGGCCCGCATGCTGGCCGCGAGCATCCAGTCCGGCCACAGCCTCTACGGCTTCGGGGCCACACACAGCTTCATCCTCATCGAGGAAATGGTGTACCGGACCGGCGGACTCATGCTCGCCAACCCCATCTACCCCCACGGGATGAACCTCGCCGTCCGACCCATGACCTCCACCTCCCGGCTCGAACGCCTGCACGGACTGGGCCGCGAACTGCTCCATACCGTGCCCCTGGAGAAGGGAGACTGCCTCCTCGTCGCCTCGACCTCGGGGCGCAACCCGGTCCCCATCGAGGTCGCCATCGAGGGACAACGCCTCGGGGCAACCGTCATCGGCATCACCTCCTTCGCCTATACCGACGGCGTCAGCAGCCGCCACGAGTCGGGCCGCAAACTGCGGGACTGCTGCGACATCGCCATCGACAACGGGGCGCCCTACGGCGATGCGGTGGCGGCCATCCCCGGATTCCCGCAGCGGGTCGGTCCGCTGTCCTCGGTTACGGGCTGCGCCATCGTCAATGCCCTGGTGGCGGAGACGGTTTCGCTGCTGGTCGAGGCCGGGTATGAGCCCCCCGTGTTCCTGAGCGCCAACCTGGACGAAGGGGACGCGTACAACGCGCGGTTGCTGGCCCGCAATGCCCACCGCATTCACTATCTCTGACCTCGGTACCGCGCGGGCCCTAAGGAGACTCGCCGCTCGGAGAGCGCCTCCCACACTCCGGCGGGGCACGGGAACAGACCACCTTGGGTATCTGCCTGTGCGTGTACGCACGCAGACAGGTGCCCGCCCTGCCCCCGGTGCCCGAACTCGCTGCGCCCATTGGTGTTCCTTCGTGTCCATTCGTGGTTCATGAGTAGATCAGGCGAAGCCATACGGTACGGAAAGGGAACAGATCTATGGTTCGGCTGCCGAGGAGATGCGCGATGGTAGCATTGGGACTCTTCCTGTGTGGCGGGGCGATGGCGGCGGCACCCGAGCCGGCGGCGGGGGCGGCCCGTGCCCCGGGCACAGCACCCCCATCCGAAGCTCCCGCCGAGTTCTGCCGCGTCCGCGGGGATGCCTACGAGGCCGCTGTCGACAGCTTCGGCTGCCTGACCAGCCTGCGTGTCGGGGGCACGGAATTCCTGCTGGCCCGGGGCGCCAACCCGCGCGGGATCTACCTCTACCAGGACGGTCCTCTGCGGCTGCCGGACATCGCGCGGCCCGCGGAGGACACGGTCCGGGCGGCCTGCGAACGGGCGGAGTCCGTGTACACGTTCCGCGAGGACGGCATCGTCTGGACCATCACGAATCGCACGCAGGAGAAGCTGATCGGCCTAATGGTGTTCGACCACGGCGTCACGGCCGTCCGCAACGGACGGGGGGAGTTCGAGAAGACCCCGGCCCAGTTCGGGGCGCCCGAGGCGACCTGGTTCGCGGGGAACCGGCGTCTGACCGTGGCCGGCGGCACCCGGATCTGGGGGCCCTGGTCCGACGGACGCCAGGTCTGGCAGCTCGACATCGCGCCCGAGGCGTCCTGCACGGTAACCATCACACCCGGGGAAGCCACGGCCGCCGAACAGGAGGCCGCGGCGGCCGCGGCGGCCTATGTGGCCGAACCTCCCACCGATCCGGACGGGACCATGTGGGACGTCGAGGCACTCTCGCGTCCGCCGGTCGTCCAGCCCGCGGAAGGCCTTCACGAAGAAGGGGTCCGGGGCATTTTCTATGAAGGCGTGCCGTACCGCGGCAAGCCCACCCGGGTCTTCGCCTGGCTCGGGCTGCCTCCGGCCGCGGTGGGGGAGAAGGTCCCCGGCATGGTCCTGATCCACGGCGGCGGGGGCACGGCCTTCGCTGACTGGGTCCGGCTGTGGAACCGGCGCGGCTATGCGGCCATCGCCATGGATACCTGTGGCTGCACCTCGGGCGGCACCCACGGCAGCCGGCCGCGGCACGCCGATGCCGGCCCCTCCGGCTGGGGCGGCTACCAGCAGATCGACTGGCCGCGCACGGATCAGTGGACGTACCACGCGGTGGCCGCGGTTCTGCTGGCTCATTCGCTGCTGCGGTCGTTGCCCGAGGTCGACCCGGAGCGCACGGGGGTGACGGGGATTTCCTGGGGCGGGTACCTGTGCTGCATCGTGGCGGGGGTGGATCATCGTTTCCGGCTGGCGGCGCCCGTCTACGGCTGCGGCTTTACCAACGAGCACGCGTTCGCCGGCTCCGTCAACGGCCTCGGCGAAGAACGCGCCGCCCGCTGGATGCGCTGGTGGGACCCCTCCGTCTACCTGCCCGAGGCCCCCATGCCCATGCTCTGGGTCACCGGCACCAATGACTTCGCCTATACCTTCAACGCCTTGCAGAAATCCTACCGGCTCCCCAAGGGTCCCCGCTCCCTTGCCATCCGCCTGCGCATGGGACACGGACAGGGCCAGGGTCAGAGCCCCGAGGAAATCCGCGCCTTCGCGGACAGCATCCTCCGGCAGGGCGAGCCCCTGCCGCGCGTCACGCGCCAGGGACGGAACGGCAACCGGGTCTGGACCGAGTTCGAGAGCCGTGTACCCGTCCCCAGGGCGGAGCTGAACGTGACGCGGGACACGGGCAAATGGCAGGACCGACACTGGGAAGCGCTGGCGGCCGAAATCGGCCCGGGCGGCCGCATCAGCGCCGAGCTGCCCGAAGGCGTCACGGTGTACTACCTCAATCTCTTCGACAACCGCGGCTGCGTGGTCAGCACGGAGCACGTCGAGCTGGGGCCCTGACCGAATCTCCCCCGGACACCCGTCCGGTAATGTGAACCGTGCCATCGTGGCCTGGAGCCCGTGCGCCTGCCTCTGCGGACACGCGGACGGGGCCCCGCGGGCACTGGCCGCGCGCCGCGCCGCTCCTGTCCTTGCTCCACGTCCCCTAACCTGATCTATTCATGAACCACGAATGGACACGAATGAACACCAATGGGCGCAACGAGTTCCGGCACCGGGGGCGGCAGACG
>JAFGRS010000936.1 GCA_016935045.1 Lentisphaeria bacterium
AGGGCCTCGGCGGCGGCGCGATCGAGGCGGGGAACGGCGGACGGCCTGCTGCCGGTGAGGCGGATCTTCCTGAGGGGCATGGCGTAGGCCAGCAGATACCCGCCGGTGCAGTCCCAGCCCGGGTAACTGTCCGGCTTCATGGCAGGCGGACCCTGGTGCGGGAACGTTCCGTCCCAGCGCCGCGCCAGGTCGAAGTACCAGGCGCCGAACGCCTGCATCCACGCCCCCGTGGCGTCCGGACCGGACTGTGCCACGCCCGGCATCGACCACAGGATATTGAAGAGATTGCCGGTGTGACCCGTGTCCCGCTCCGGGCCGTGCGAAGCCACGCTCATGCGCGAGAAGAACTCCGCTCCCTCCGTCTCGCCGAGCAGGCTGAACATGGTTGCCGCCATGCCGCACTTGCCGTTGTCCTCGTGGGTCTGCGTCCAGGGGTGGTGATCGCCATAGGGAACCGCCCCTTTGCCGATGTAGAAGCGGATCAGCCGGGCGCTTTTCTCGATCGCCTCCGCGACGGCCGCATCGTCGACGCCGGCCTCGCGCGCCAGGACAAGGGAGATGGTCAGGGCCAGGCCGGGTGAGTTCATCATGCCGTAGCCGCCGAGACGTCCGTCTTCCTGGGCGAAGCGGTGCCCCCAGGATCCGACGATGCTCTGTCCGTGGGCGGCCTCGAGAGCCAGGCGCCGCAACCCGGGAACGACCGACCCGTCTCCCGTCGCCAGGACGTACTCGGAGAGCAGCATGATGACGTAGCCGTAGTACCAGGTCTGGAAACTCTCCGCCGAGAATTCCGCGGCCCACTGGGCTTCCCTGCGCACCAGGGGCAGGACCTCGGGCTTGCCGCCGGCGAGCAGGGCCAGGGCATTCAGCGACCGCGTGATCGGGTTCGGGTCGTAGGCCGGTTCCGCAAGGCGCCGCGTCAGCGCCTCGCACCCCTGCTCGAGGATGCGCCGCGATTTGGGGCAGTCATAGGGTGCCGTGGCGCTGTAGGTCCCCAGGACCGGCAATGTGAGCACGACATCCCTGGTTCCGCCATCCCGCCAGCAGGTCAGGGCGAGTTTCCCGCCCCCCGCCTCCGATTCCGCGGCCGTGAGGGCCCCCCCCAGCTCCGTGCGCGGGTCGAAGGCGAAGCGCCTGCCGTTGACGCCGAGGATGACGTCGCCAACCGCGAGGATGCCGTCCGCGGGAGAGCCCTTGTCGACCCGGGTGATGGCGATCTGGCGTGCATCCGTGGTGACGAGTTTGTCACTGAACATCCAGCCGCGGGCGCCCGTTGCTCCGAGGGTCCAGTCGTGATCTGCCCCCTCGGGGATCCGCTCCCCCCGGGTGAAGTCGGGGTTGGGCATCGCCGCGCCGGCAGCCGCCGGGAACGACGACAGGGGGAGGAGCAGGAGGGCCACAGCGGCGGCGACGACGAACGGTTGTCTTGCGCTCATGGGGGGCTCGCCTTTCCCTTGGGAACGGGGGCAAAGGAATTGCCCCGGGATTGCCCAGGCACAGAGGTCCTTACCCGGCATCTCGTCCGGTGGAACAGGGGATGAACCCGGACGGGTCGGCGGAGTCGGCCGTTCCCCGCCGTCACACCGGTGCACCAGGTACGGCGGAGGCCTGTCTGCCTGTACCGCACAGGCAGACCGCCGGCTCCATTCCCCTGCGTGCGCGTTGGGTTCATCCCTTTTTCCGCCGGATCAGGATTTCTGAGGCCGTCGGCAGCGGCTTGCCTGTCGCACCAGTGCGTCGTCCATCCGCAACGTACCGACCGTCTCAGAATCGTCTGCACCTCCCGGAGTGTGCCCGCAGGGACCTGTCTGCGTGTCCGCACAGGCAGACCCGGGCGCTCCAGACTGTTTCGGGAGGTTGAGTGCGTTTGGTGTTCATGAGGTACAATACCCACAAAGAGGCAGATTGTAAGCCGTCAGTCAACCCGGGGAGGGATCGGGGAACGGCTCAGCGGGAGCCCTTCGGCCGGGCTCAGTGCCTTGAGCGAGAAGTGCATGGGCGCACCCCGCATCGAAACGGCTTCGCCATCCGCCGCGGTGCGCCTGCCCGGGAGTGGAGGGCGAAGCTCCTGCTGAGCCGATTCCCAAGTCGTTCCTGTTTTCACCGAGGAGTTACGGCAGGTTCGGCACCCCATGTCCACTTCCGCAGGGAATAGATACGGCGGAGACCGCCGACTCCATCACCTGCCCTGAGCCTGACGCCATGGCGCTGGAGCCGGTCGTCCTCGACCGTACCCCCCGTGACGGAGGCCTTACTTCCGCAGGCCGACGGCTGCCTCGGCGAAGGCCTTGCCGATCTGGGCCATGATCTTGGCACTTCCCATGTAGTGGTAGCCGGCATTCGAGGCGCCCGCGGCGATGGCCCTGTCCTCTGCCGAGAACACCTCTTCGAGGGCCTTCTGGCGCTGCTTCCGCCCCTCCTCGGTGATCCCCTCCAGGAAGAGGTCGATGGACGCATGGGGAGCGCCGCCGCCGCGGTCGACCTGGACGTTCGCGTAGGCGGCCAGCACGTTCGTGCCCTTTCTGAGGTACTGTGTCTCGTTCCCGGTCAGTTCGATGGCCCGGTAGTAGGGTTCCGTCTTCCACCAGGCGTAGGTGTGGATTCTGTGCCCATTGAGGTAGACGTGGAAGCCCTGCCTGGCCAGGATGCTGAGCCGGTATGCCGCGCAATCGACGGCATCGAGTTCAAAACGGGTGCGCAGCAGCAGGAATTCGCCCTCACCCCATTCGGAGTTGTTCTTCACGGTGGTCCGGCGGTGCCGCCATGCGCCGGTGCCGATGGGCGCCTTGCCCTGCCGCCAGGCGCCGTCGTCGAACGTCTGCGAGGTCCAGTCCTCCATCCCCTCGGGCAGGGCCACGTCGCGGAAGCGCCTCTCCTCATTCCTGTCCGGCCTGGCCGACTCCGCCGGCGCATCGAAGGACATGTATCGCCAGATCCGTGCTTCGGGTTCCGGTCTGCCGATCGCCTCCCAGCCCGGGCATGGTTGGGCGGCCCGATCCAGGGCGCCGTCTGGCGTCAGCGCGTGGGCGGTATCCAGGATCCGGTTGTACTCGGCTTGCTTGGCGCTGGCTTCGACGAGCGCCTCATCCCAGAAGGGCGCGGTCTGCACGGCGGAGACATTGCCCAGGAACTCGGGCAGCCCGGCGGGGGCCGCCATGGCCTCACGGAAGAGATTGCGGTCCTGCGTGACGCCCCCCACGCCCATGACCCCGATCACGAAGGGCAAGCGGGGAGCCGCAAGGTCTCGGCGCACGTCACGGATGAAATGCGCCAGGAGTTCGCTGTACAGGTCGTAGCCCCCGGGCTTGTTGCGGTCGGGATAGACGTTGCCGTCCACCATGTCGTTCCAGCCCTGGAACCAGACGAACCCGGCCAGCTCGCAGCCCTGTTCCGGATCGCAGTCCGGGCAGACCTTCCGGATATCCCTGAGGACGGCCTGCACGTGGTCCATCATCAGGCGGTAATAGTGGCCGGTGGCCTTGGCCTTCTCCGCCTGCCATTGCTCGATGTCCGTCCCGCGTTTGGCGAGTTGCTCCCGTTGCGGTTCGGTCAGCCGGTAGGGCCCGGCGCTCGGCGGGCGGAAGTCCGTGTGCAGGCTCTTGCCGCCCCAGGCCGTCTTGATCAGCAGGATCGGCGCCTCCAGGAGTTTCCGGGCGTAGATGCCGAAGGTGAATTCCGGCCCGATCTTGGGCTCGCGGCCCTTGGCGCCATACCCGGCGGTCAGCCTGCCGTTGTGCACCTCGCCGTTGCCCGTGAGGTAGGAGATCCAGACCTGGTCGCAGACGCGGGGCGTGCCGTCCTCATGGCGCATTTCTCGCAGGATCGGGGCGGTCGCGGGGTCGCGCCCGATGTAGTCGAAGGTCCGGACCTGGGCGTGTCCCTCCATGTTCGACTGGCCGGCGAGAACAAACACCTGCAGGGGCTTCGCCGCGGGCGGCGCACAAACCGCAGCGGGGGTGAACAGCATCGGCGCCAGAGCGGTCAAGACGCCCGTGACTCGTGCCCTGCTTACCATGCTCTGTCCTCCGTGTTGTCCCGGGCCCGGGGGCGACTCGCGCGCGCGGCTGCCCTGGAGGGTCAGGGCTCTTACGGCCGCCCGTCGGGGAAGTGGGTGTCGATCATCTCCTGCTGAACCGCACAGCCTTGAAGTGGGCGTTCTGGAGCCGTGCCGTAGGCCAGTCCCAGGTTCGTAGTCCCGAAGCGGCGAGATGCCCCGGGTGCCCGCCGCGTATCAGCGAAGCGACGCAGGTCACGGGGCCTTGCCTGGTAAAGTAACCCTACGTACGTCTCGGCGCGTCCTGGGCGGTTTGAGGCGAAGCTTCGCTGGTACATTACCGCGCAGAAGGCGCGACGCCCAGTGCCCGGGGGCAAGCTCATCTTCTGCGACCGCTCCTGCGGCGTCTAAGATATGGTACCGACGAGGTACGCAGCGGATGGCCGTGCGCCGCCTCGCCCCGAAGGGCTGCGCCGCTCCTGCTCCCTGGCGGCGTTGC
>JAFGRS010000937.1 GCA_016935045.1 Lentisphaeria bacterium
CAGCCGACCGGGGTGGGAACGGATCCGCCCTGGACGGGTCAATCTCTTCGGACTGTGGTTGTCGTCTGCCCCCATTCCAGAGCAGGCTTGGATCGTTAGAGAGATTGGGTGCGGCAGTCGTTGCGGCGCACGGCACGAGGTGTGGCCGCGTCTCCGGACTGCCCTGGGGGAGGGGTGTTTTGTGTTTTCGTCTCGGGGTTCGCTCCGTGGCGGGTCGGGATGATCGGACATGAGAGAAGAACAATGAAAAAATGGCTTGTACGTATTGGTATTTCATTGGCTGCCTTGGTGCTGCTTCTTCTGTGTGTCATTCTGGTGGGGACGCGTCCCTTTGTGATCCGGGGTCTGGTGTTGCCGCGGCTGTCGCGGACGCTGGAGACTCCCCTGGCGGTCGAGGGCATACAGGTGGCTCCGTTCTCGCGGGTCCAGCTGGAGGGGATGCGTGTGGGTGCCCCCGACGAGGCATTGCTCGATGCCGGGCTGTTGCGTGTCCGCTACGGTTTCTGGGGTGCCCTGGCGGGACGGAAGCAGGTCAAGGAGGTGACCGCGCGGGACGTGGCGGTGCACCTGATCCGGAGGGAGGACGGTTCCCTGAATCTGCCGGTGTTGCCGGAGCGGAAACACCGCGACGACGAGGACGAGGACGAGGACGAAGTGGAGCACCTCCGGGTGCGTGAGGTGGCTGTTTCGGGGTTTTCCTTTGCCTATACGCAGCGGGAGGGTCCGGGTCAGGAACCGATGCGGGTGCGGATTTCGGAGGTATCGTTGGCGGCGCCCGACCTGGGCAGCGGCAGGGAAGGGACGTTCCGGGTGCAGGGGACCGTGGACGAACTGGAGTTGGGCGCGTTCCGCGGCTGCGGCGGCGCGCTGGAAGCCGAGGGGACCCTTGGGTTTGATCCCTTCATGGGGCTGTCGCGGTTTGATCTCGACGGGCGCCTGGCCTTTTCCCGCGGCCAAGCCAATGCCGTCGTCCTGGCAGGACGGGAGTTCCGGCTCGAAGTGCGCATCACGGGAGCCGCTGGCGCCTGGTCGGTCGAGTCTCTGTCGCTCTCGGAGGCGCGCGGCGGGGTGACGGAGGCCGGGATCGCGGTGACGGGTCGGGCCCAGCGCAAGCCGGAGGCGCTGTTGGATCTCGAAGTGGCGGTCGATCCCCTCGCGTCGGCGGCGCTGGACCTGGTTGCGGCACTGACCGGCGACCTGTCCCTGGGCACGGCGTCGGGTGGCTATCGCGGCCGTGTCCGCGTGAGCAGCCCGGGGAAGTTCCGCCGCCGCTTCGAGCGCAACCTGGAACAGCCGTGGACCTTCACCAGCGAAGGCGAACTGGCGCTCACTGGGCTCGCACCGGCTTCCAGCCGGCTGGGATTCGCTGCCCCGGCGCCGTTCGATGTGCGTCTGCGGCACTCCGCCTCCTGGAATACCGAATCCAAGGCACTGACCCTGGATGCCCTCGACCTGCGCGCCGGCACGGCGGAGCGGGACATCCTGACGGTCGCCCTGTCGGAGCCGCTCTCCGTTCAGGTCCGGCCGGGCGCACTGCCGGAGTTGGCCGGTCAGGCCGTGCTGGCGGTTCGTGCGCAGGGGGTAGCCCTGGCCTCCGCCAATGCCTTCCTCCCGTCCGGGGTGCCGGCGCAGGTGGCGCAGGGCCGCCTGGATGGGGACGTGTCCGTAACCATCGAACCCCAAGGCGGGGCCGCCGCTGCTGCCGTCTCGGGGGACCTGCGGTTGCGGTGTGTCGGCGTTGTTCTGCGGGACCGTGAGGGGCACGGGGGGAGTCCCTTCTCTCTCGCCTCGGACGTCAAGGCCCGCCTGGGGGTGGACCGCACGCTGCAACTGGAGGTCTTTCACCTGGAGGCAGTCCCGCAGGACGCCGGCGCCCCTGTCTTGCTGACGGGGCAGGGGAGAGTGGCCGGGGACTTGAGCGGGGATGGATCCCTGGTGCTGTCCGGGTTGAGCGAGAGGATCCTGGCAGTGCTGCCCGAGTCGCTGGCGGGCCGGTTTCCTCTGCAGTCCTTTCGGGGCAAGGGACAGGCAACGGTCAGCGCGCAGCCGGGGGGGCTCCCGGCTGTCTCGGAAGTCCGCCTCGATCTCACGGATGCGGTACTTCGGGAGGCCCCCGGGTCCGAGCGCCTGGCGGGGACCCTGCGGGCCTCCGTCGAGGTACGGAAGGACGCCATCGAGGTGCGCTCCTCGGAACTCCGCCTCGACCGCGGCGCCGAGGCCCTCGTGCAGGCCACGGTTTCGGGCACGGTGGGCCTGGCGGAGGGCGCTGCCGGCAAACGCCTTGCGGTGTCCACCCGCGTGGTGAACGTGGACGGGCTGCTGGCGCTCCTCGGCGGCGCCGGCGGCGCCGGCGCGGCCGCGGCGGAGAGCGTGCCGGAGACTCTCCCGGAGACGCCTTCCCCGATGGTTCTGCCCCCGGCACTGCCCCACCTCGATGTGAGCGCGGACGTGGACCTGCAACGCCTGGTCTTCCGGGGGCGGGAGTTCGGGGTCAAAGGTCAGATTGGCCTGGCGAAGGGGGTCCTGAACCTGACACCCCTCGTGCTGACGGTCCCCGGTGGGGACGTGCGCCTCGAAGCGCGGCTTGGCGGCGGTGCTCCGGACTGGGAAATGACGGCCGTGATGACGGGTCCCGGCGAGGCCGTGACGGGACTGGCGGACTGGCTCGGCAAGGCAGTCCCCGAAGCCATCCTCGAGGGCATGTCCTTCCGGGTGGGGCTGGCCGCGGGCATCGAGCGCGAGGGTGCGCGGCTGGGTGTCAGCGCGTTCACGGTCGACCTTCGGGATGCGGGCCAGAACCCCCTCCTGGCACTCCAACTTGCCGAGCCGCTGGGGCTTGCCCTGACCGCCAAGCCGCCGCTGCCGGAGTATGCCCGCGTCGTGGTGACGGCCTCGCGCTTCCCCGTCGCCCTGGCCAATGCGTTCCTGCCGGCCGAGAAGGGCCTGAGCATCCGCGACGGGATGCTCGATGCCGGCCTGGATGTGACGCTGCGGCCGGTCGGGAAGGCGGCCCGGGGCAAGGGAGAGGTGACGCTGTCCGGCCTGGATTTCAGCCGTGGGGAGACGCACTTTGACGATGTGGGCGTGCGCCTGCAGATCGAGGCCGAGGCCGAGGCGTCGGGCACGTTGGTGGTGCCGCGGTTGCAGGGAAGCGTCACGCTGGGGGGTGCTTCCCTGGCGAGTCTGAGCGGGCGGGCGGACATGCGGCGCGGGGCCAAGGGTCAGGGCAGCTTCAGCTTCGCGGCGGACATGCCCGTTCTGCTTTCGGCCCTCGGGCTCACGATGGATCCGGCGGGGCGCCTGCGGCAGGGCGCCGTGAAGGGGTCCATCGAGGCCGCGACCCCCGGCGGCGAGGGGGCGCCCATCGACATCGCCCTGACGGTTGCGGCGGACCCGCTGCGGTTCGTCGGCAAGGACGGCTCGGAGCTCCCTCCCTGGCGTGCGGACATGGCTGCTTCCGGCACGTTGGGATCCGGGGCCTTCCGGGTGACGCAGGGCACGTTTTCGGCCGAGGCGGAGGGCAAGTCCCTTGCCCGGTTGGCCGTCAGCGGCCGCGTGGCGATGCCCTTCCTGGGAGGGCGCAGCGAGTTCGCGCTGACCGGGGATCCCCTCGATGCCAAGGGGCTCCTTGCCCTCGTCAACGGCCCGGAGGAGGACCAGGCGAAGGAACGGAAGAAGCCGGGCGAGGAGGAAACCGAGACGTCGGAACCGGGCCCCATCGATCTGGGCGCCACCGAAGTCACGGGAACCGTGGACCTCAGGAACGTGATCTACGCGGCCCTCAAGGGGAATGTGGCATGCACCCTGAAGCTGCGGGACTCCGTCCTGACGATGGACCCGCTGTCGGGGACGCTCAACGGGGCGCCGGTTTCGGGCAAGGCCGTGGTCAACCTGGCGGTGAAAGGGTTCGACTACCAGGTCGAGGCCGCCGTCGGGCAGACGGACGCAGGGCCGCTGATCGGGGCATTCTCACCGAAACTGAACGGGACGGTGGGCGCGATGCTCTCCGGGATGAACGCGGACTTCCGCGGTCAGGGGATCACGATGCCGAGTCTGCGTCGGAATCTCAACGGTTCTCTGTCCGCCGGGGCCAGCAACGTGAGTGTGGCGGGGATCCCCGGGCAGGCCCAGTTGGCCCAAAGGCTGTCGGTTCCGGAACTGGCGACGATCGCCCTGGAGACGGCCGACCTGAAGGCCCGGATCGAGAATGGCAGAGTCCTCATCGACGGGCTGAACTCCAGGGCCCCGCAACACCGTCTGGGGGCGGTCGGTTCCATCGGCCTGGATGGTTCCCTGGGGTTGGACATCACCCTGGGGGTGGCCGGCGCTCTCAGGGAGAGGCTGGCGGGCCATGCCGCCTTCCAGGATGTCTTCCGGCACTTCCGGGACGAAGGGGAGTTCAAGGTGACCCCCGTGCCGATTCCCCTCACCGGTTCCCTGCGCAAGCCCCGCCTCGATCTCACCAAGTTCCTGGGTGCGGTCGGGACGGCTTCTCTCGGCGATGTCCTCTCGGGGTTGCTGCAGTCGCGCAGTGACAGCGACAAGGAGGGGGAGAAGGGGAGCCGAGCAAGGGAGCCCAGAGAACCTCGGCCCAAGGAAGCCACGGAAGGACCCCGGCCCAAGGAAGTCAGGGAAGACGCGGAGGCTGGGGGCAGGCAGCAGCAGGAGAGCCCCCGGGGAGACCGGCGCAAAGAAGAACGCAAGGCCCGCCCACAGGAGGAGAAACCCGCCGAGCCGGTCGCCGCACCAGAGGCGGAAGCGGCCCCGGATCCCGCCGAGCCGGTCCCCGCACCGGAGGCGGAAGCGGCCCCGGATCCCGCCGAGCCGGTCCCCGCACCAGAGGCGGAACCGGCCGCGGAACCCGCCAGGGATCTCGACCAGGAGCCGGAGGAGCCGGACCGGAAAGACAAACGCGAGCAGCGGGCGCGGGAAAGGGAGGAGCGCAAGCAGGAGAAGAAGGGCGCGAAACCGCCCGAAGCCGGAGACGCCGGCGCCGCGCCAAAGGCGGCCGACGAGGCCGGAGTCGCGCCGGTCCGGGAAGACACTGCCGATGGAGCCGCGGCGGAAGACCCTCGGACGGATGACGAAACGCACCGCCGGAACGAAGACCGAAGACAGAAACGGCGTGAGGCCCTGGAAAAAACGGGCAGTGACCTCCTGCGCGGCCTCCTGGCGCCGTAACCGAGTTTTCTGTACGCCGCGCGGTCCCCGGGCGGCATTCCTCCGCATCCGCTGTACGCCGCGCGGTCCCCGGGCGGCATGCCGGCAGACGTGGGTGGCCGGAGACCGTCCGCCCTACGGGGGAGACGGGAAGGCCGTCGGGGGCGCCGGCCGGTACCGGGGAATCGAGCAATCCGTACGGGGCGCGGCCCTCCGCGCACCATCCCCGAAGGAAATCGGCCGTCGGGGGCGCCGGCCGGTACCGGGGAATTCGGCCGTCGGGGGCGCCGGCCGGTACCGGGGAATTCGGCCGTCGGG
>JAFGRS010000938.1 GCA_016935045.1 Lentisphaeria bacterium
CTTGCGGCAGTGGAGCGCCGATTCGGGGTGAGGAAGCGCGGCCGCACCCGCACGCCGCCTGGGCGGGACGCGGAGGCCCTTTGGCGGTCGGGGGCGTCGCCGGTAGCGTTTGAGGGCGCCAGCCCGGGATGCGGCTCACGGCCAACCGTGAAGTTTGGGGCCGATACCCCAGAAGCCGCCCCGCAGCAGGATGAGGGGATCGAGCTTCGCGCTGTCCGGCTTGCCGTCGGGTCCCAGCATGGTTTCGTCCACGTGTTCCGCAATCACGTCGCCGATGAACAGGTCGTGGTCCCCGACGTGGTGGAAGCCGACCAGGCGGCATTCGAGGTTCACGGGGCATTCCGCCACGATGGGCGGGCGCACGTGTCGCGATGCCAGCGGCGTCAGGCCGAAGCGCGCGAACTTATCCACGCCGTCACGCCCGCTGCAGCGCCCGCAGCCGACGACGGCCTCCAGCAGCGAGGTCGACGGCAGATTCACGGTGAACTCCCCCTGCTCCCGGATCAGCCCGTGGGAGTACGTCGCAGCCCGTATGGACAACCCGACCCACACCGGATTGCCGATGCTCAGATTGAAGACCTCCCCCAGGGTGATGATGTTGGGCCTGCCCGAGGCATCGACCGACACAATCAGGCCCGCCGGCGTCGGAAACACCGGACGCCACGTGCGTTCCGTAACACGCTTTTGCACCGTCTGCTCCGCCATCTCGACTCTCCAAGTCCCCGGCATCACTGGAAAACACAACCCGCACCACAGAGAAGCCTCCCTCCCCCGCGGCCGAACGCGAACCCGGCACTCCGGACCAATCCCATACCCACATACTACAACGGTGATCAACGCAGTGCAATGAGCGAGACGGCATCGACAGGGCTGTTCCACAATCCGGCGAATCGCTTCCCGCCGCCACTGCCCTTGCGGCAGTGGAGCGCCGATTCGGGGTGAGGAAGCGCGGCCGCGCCCCCTCACCGCCCTTCGATCGGCGCTCCACCGGGACAAGCCCGGCGGCGGCGTTGGGATCTTGAAACAGCCCTGCGGCATGGAGTGCCTTGCTCGATTCTCTCCCGCGGGACTTCACACGTCCGGCCACGCGAGTGCCAAGGACCGTCTCCACGGGCCGCGGCTGTCAGTCGGAGCCCACTGCTCTGGAGCCGCGGCGCAGGCCGGAGGCATGGTTGCCCTGGCGGGTTTCCGGATCGTGGCCGCGGCACGCGCCAGAGGCACGGCTGAACGGAAAACGGTCCCCGGGGGGCGGGGCGGCCACAGGGGTGTTTTCCGGTCCCGAGGCAGGCGGAAATGTCCGGAAAACGCAGGGAAAGTTTTTTCAGGAATTGAAATAAATAGCGGGGAGTTGTACTGTGCGGCTGTATCCGCGCCTGTCTATGCGCGGCGTTTCGGAGTTTGAGGTGTATCCGGCGAACGGTGTTGGGGCAGGTGTTGACGGGGCGCATGGGATGAGGTCATCGGGATCGTGGTGGGCATATCGTCTGCCGACGGAGGTTCTGTTCGGTGAGGGTCGTGCGTCGGCTCTCGGTGCGCAGGTCACGGCGTTGGGCCGTTGTCCGGTGTTGGTGACGGACGCCGTGGTGGGGGCTCAGTCCTTTCTGCGGGGGATACGGTCCGAGGTTCCGTCGGCGCCGGTGTTTGACGCGGTGGAGGCGAACCCGACGGTAGGGACCGTTGACGCGTTGGCGGATCTGCTTCGGGTTCAGGGATGCGACGTCGTGGTGGCGGTGGGTGGCGGCAGCGTGATGGACTGCGCCAAGGCGGGCTGTGCGCTGGCCCGGGGCCCGGCGGGGCAGAGCATCCGCCGGTACCATTCGGGTGGTGAGGCGCTCGGGCCGGACCGCGTTCCGCTCATTGCGGTGCCGACGACCTCGGGAACGGGGTCCGAGGTGACTCCCTTTGCCGTCCTGGACGATCCGGAGAAGGGCCTGAAGGCGCCGCTTTCCTCGCCCTCTCTGTACCCGACGGTGGCGGTTGTCGATCCTGCGCTGACCTACTCGATGCCGCTTCGGGTGACGGCCTCGACCGGCCTGGACGCGTTGTCGCACGCCATGGAAGGGTATTGGTCGAGGCAGCATCAGCCGTTCTGCGACATGCTGGCGATGGAAGCGGGGCGGTTGGTTTTCGAGTGGTTCGAGGCGGTGTGCCTGGACCCGTTCGACAGCGAAGGCCGGCGTTGGATGGCCTACGCGGCGACGCTGGCCGGCGCGGCCTTCCAGATCCCGAAGAATGCCATGGTTCATGCCTGTTCCTTCCCCCTTTCCAGCCGCTTTCATCTGCCGCACGGCACGGCCTGCGCGTTCGTTCTCGATGCTGCCATCCGCTTCAATGCCCCGGCGCTGGGAGACCGTCTCGAGGCCTTTGCGGCGTACTGCGGTTTCGCTTCGGTGGAGGTCATGGCGGCAGAGGTTCGTCGGTTCAAGCGGCTGGGCGGGCTGCCGTGTACCCTCGAGGAAGCGGGGATCCCGGAGTCGGCGCTGGAGTCCCTGGTGGCAGAGAGCTTCCATCCCCTCATGCGCAACAACCCGGTGGAGGTGCAGCCGGAAGACCTCCTGCGGCTCTACGCGGGGCTGCGCGCGGAGGCAACGCCGGACCCGGGACCGGCGGCCGGAACATGACGAGGAAACCTGACATGGCTGGAAGCTACCGCTGCGGGCCGGACGCTCCCCGGGACGCCTTCGACCGACAGGCCTATGACCGCCTGGCGGCCGAGTGGCGCTACGTCATCACCGACATGATCTGCCGGGCGGGCTCCGGACACCTCGGCGGGGCGCTCTCCCTGGTGGAGATCGTCATGACTCTCTACGGCCGCATCCTCCGCGTCGACCCGGCAGACCCCGCCTGGGAGGACCGCGACCGTCTGGTCCTGTCCAAGGGACACGGCGCGCCCGTCCTTTACCTGGCCCTGGCCTATGGCGGCTTCTTCCCCACCTCCTGGCTGGGGACGCTGAACCGGAACGGGACCCGGTTGCCCAGCCATGCCGACGCGCGCTCCGTGCCCGGTATCGACATGACCACCGGGTCCCTGGGCCAGGGGCTGAGCTGTGCCTGCGGCAAGGCCCTGGCGGCGCGGCTCGACGGCCGGGAACACACGGTGTTCTGCATCCTCGGAGATGGCGAGAGCAACGAAGGCCAGATCTGGGAGGCGGGCATGTTCGCGGCCCAGCAGCGCCTGGACAACCTGGTCGCGATCTGCGACTACAACAAGCTGCAGATCGACGGGTTCGTGCAGGACATCCTGGGGCTGGAACCGCTGGCGGAGAAGTGGCGTTCGTTCAACTGGGAGGTCTTCCAGATGGACGGCCATGACTGGGACGACGTGTACCGGACCCTGCGGGCGGCACAAGCCGTCCGCGAGAGGCCCGCCATGGTTCTGGCGCACACCGTCAAGGGCAAGGGGAACCGGGCCGTGGACAACCGGCCCGAAAGCCACAACATCAAGGTTCCCGACGCGGCCGCCTACCGTTCCTTCATGGAAGCCCTGGAGGCGACGGGTTTCGAGGTGCCCTACTGAAGCAGAGCGGGGCGGGCGCGGCGGCGTGAGGGCCGTTCCGGATCGTCCCGAGGAAGGTCAACGGATGGCACTGCACGACCTGGAACTGCGCTTCGTCTACGGTCAGACGCTGTGCGACCTCATGGCCGCAAGCCCGGATGTGGTCTGTGTCGAGGCCGACCTGAGCAAGGCATCGGGGACCAATCCCCTGGTGCCGCGGCAGTACCCCGACCGTTTCATCAACGTGGGTGTGGCCGAGGCGAACATGATCTGCGTGGGAGCCGGCCTGGCCAGCGAAGGCAAGGTCCCCTTCTGCGCCAGTTTCAGCTGTTTCGCTTCGCGCCGCGTCTACGACCAGATCACCATCAGCGTCGCCTATGCCAACCACCCCGTCAAGATCGTCGGCACGGCGCCGGGGGTCACCGCGGGCCCCAATGGGGGTACCCACATGTGCTTCCAGGACCTCGCCATCATGCGGGCCATGCCCAACATGCGCGTCTACAGCCCGTGCGACGCCTACGAACTGCGCGCCGTCCTGCGGTACATGGCGGCCAGTCCCGTTCCCGAGTACATGCAGCTCATCCGTGGGGTCATGCCGGCCATCTTCGACGAGGAGTACCGCTTCGACCCCGAACGTGCGCTGCGCCTGCACGAGGGAGGGGACGTGACCCTGGTCTCGACCGGGTACATGACTCCCCCGGCGCTCGGAGTCGCGCGGACGCTGGCGGCAGAGGGCATCGGCGTGGACCTGCTGCACTACCCCTCGGTGAAACCCTTCGACGCGGAAACCCTCGTTGCCTCGGCCCGGCGGACGGGCAGGGTGGTGACGGTGGAGAACCAGACCATCCTGGGCGGCCTGGGCAGTGCGGCCTGCGAGGTGCTGTGTGAACGCCACCCCGTACCCGTGAAGCGCCTGGGTGTGCCGGATCGTTTTGGCGAGGTGGCGACGGAGGAGTATCTGTTCGACAAGCATGGGTTCGGGCCGGCGCACATGGCCGCCGCCTGCCGGGCCGCGGCCCGTGGAGGAGTGTGAGCGATGCGGGTGATCCTGGGTTCGGTGGTCAAGGGGTATGCTCTGAAGACGGCCATCAGGGCGCATCTGGAGTCGCAGGGGCACGAGGTCATCGACGTGGGCTGCCACGGCACCGAACGCTTCGCCATGTTCCCCGCCATCGGCCAGCGCATCGCCTGCGCCCTGTGCCGGGGCGAGGCGCCGTTGGCCATCAGTTGCTGCGGCAGCGGCACCGGCGCCAGCCTGGCGGCGGGGAAATTCCGCGGCATCTGCGCCGTGAGCTGCGAATCCGTGGACACCGCCCGTCTGGCCCGGGTCGTCAACGATGCCAACGTCCTCTGCCTCGGCGAGTCCATCGTCCCGCCCGAGCTGGGCTGCCGCATGGCCGATGCCTTCCTCCAGGCACGCTTCCAGGACGCAGAGGGAATCCCTCCCCGCGTCCTGGAATTCTGGCGCGCGGCCCGCGACGAACTCATGGCACGCGGCCCCGAAGCCGAACCGCGCCAGGTGGAAACACTCCCCAACCCCTAGCGGCGCTTCAGAGGCGCCGCTACTGCACAGTGGAACCAAACGCAGAGGATGTGTGGAGTAGGACCATCGGTAAGCCTTGCGATGCGTTGTCCTGGAGCCGTGCCAGGCCAGTCCCGGGTTCGTAGTCCCGCCTTTAGGCGGTCTTCCTCTGAACACCAATGGGTGCCAGGGCTTCCGGCAACGGGGGCGGCAGGCGGGGAAATCCCGCTGCGTTCCAGTCCGGTGCCCCGCAACTGCTTGTCATTGGTGTGGAGTCGTGTCCATTCGTGGTTCTCTCGTGCATAACCCAGGCCAGGCTCCCACGACGGCCGGACCGGGGGCACGGGAAATGAGGCAAGCATGAACATCGGCATCCTGGTTCTGGGGCGTCGTCGTCCGGGGTTCGATCCGGAGTGGGGAGAGCACGTGCTGTCACGCCTCGATTGCGCCCTCGCGGCCGTGCCCTTCGGAGTCTTCCGGCCGGCGCCCCGCATTGTCGACGACGCTACGCTGGCCGCCGCCTGCGAGGAATGCCGGAACGCGGCCGTGGACGCGGTAGTCGTCCTGCAACCGACCATGAGCGACGGCAATCTGGCGCCCCTGCTCGCCCAGCAGTGGCCCGACCGCATCGTGCTCTGGGCCACACCGGAGAAACCCACCGGAGCCATGATCAGTTCCTGCAGCCTCGTGGGCGCCCACACCTTCGCCTCCACCCTGCGCCAACTGGGCGTCGGCTTCGAGTTGGTCTACGGCATGCCCGGCGAGCCGGACGTCGCCGCCGATCTGCTGCGGGCCGTGCGGGTGGTCAGCGCGCTGCCGCGGCTCCGCCGCAGTCGGGTCGGGCTGGTGGGCTACCACGCTCCGGGGTTCATCGACATGGCGGCGGACCCCTTCGAGCTGCGCCGCCAACTGGGAGTCTCGCTGCGGCATACCGGACTGCGTGAATTCCAGGACGCCATCGAGGGATTCGACGCCGGGACGGTGGCGGCGGACGTGGCCGCGGTGCGGGCGCTGGGACTGCCGCTGGACGGTGTTGACGAGTCGGATCTCGCGACGGCTTCACGCTGTTACCTGGCCCTGAAGACGATGGTGGCCGAGCTGGGCCTCGACGCCCTGGCGGTGCGCTGTTGGCCCGAGCTGCCCAACGTCGTCGGCCAGTGGCCCTATCTGGCCTTTGTGCGCCTGGCCACGGAGGGCTTCAGCATCGCCTGCGAAGGGGATGTGGACGGTGCCCTCTCCTGTCTGGTCGCCGGGCTGCTGGGGTGCGGCCAGAGCTACCTCTCCGACTGGCTCGAACACGACCGGGACACTGTGACCCTCTGGCATGCGGGCAGCGCCCCTCTCGGCCTCTGCGAACCCGTGGGCAGCCCGGGGGGACCCCGCATCAGCAGGCATTTCAACAACCGCAAACCCGCCGTGGTGGAGGCCAACCTGCGCGGCGACATGCCGGTCACGGTCTTCCGCCTCTGGCGCTGTGACGGCCGCTACCGCCTGGCCGCCTTCGAGGCCCGCACCGTGCCGCCCCGCCGGCACCTCATGGGCACCAACGGCCTGGCTCGGGTCGAGGGCACGGACGTCCGCCGGCTGTTCGAGACCCTGTGCTACGAAGGCATGCCGCACCACGTCGTGGTGGTGGAAGGCCTGCACCGGGACACCCTGGAACGCTTCGCCCGGTTGGCGGGCATTGCCGTCGTCCGGGCTTCCTGAGAGGAAGGTATGGCCCGCCCCCCCGGGGCCGCGAGAGCACGGGAGACCGCAGCGATGCAGCCTGTCAACGCCCATTCCCTGGTGACCCGGGCCCGGAGCGGGGGGTACGCCGTTCCGGCCTTCAACACCAACGGGGCAACCTACGCCATCACCCGCGCGGCCCTCGAAGCCGCCCAGGAGTTGTCCTCCCCCCTGATCCTCCAGGTGTACCAGCCCAACATCGCCTATCGCGGCTTCCGCTACTTCGTCAACCAGGCGCGGACTCTCTGCGAGGACCTCGGGATCACGATCCCCGTCGCCCTGCAACTGGACCATGGCAAGAGCGCGGACGTCTGCCGCGGCGCCATGGACGCAGGCCTCACGGCGGTCATGATCGACGGCTCCCACGAGGTCTTCGAGGTCAACGTCAGGCTCACCCGGCAGGTCCGCGCTCTGGCCCAGCCGCGGGGAGTGACCGTGGAAGCCGAAATCGGCTACGTGGCGGGCAACGAACCCGCGCCCGTGTCCCGGCTGGGGCGGGTGCCCATCGCCGACACCCCGGCCTTCACCCCCGGCAAGACCGATGTGGCCGAGGCCGTTGCCTTTGCGGCCGCCACGGCTGTGGACATGCTGGCCGTGGCCGTGGGGACCGTCCACGGCGTGTACCGGCGGCAGCCGGACATCGACTTCGCACTGGTGGAGGCCCTCAACCGGGCCCTGAACGTGCCCCTGGTACAGCACGGAACCGGCGGCGTGTCCCTCGAAGACCTCGGGCGTCTCGCCCGTTCGGGCATGGCCAAGATCAACTTCGGCGAACCCTTCCGCTACAACGCCATCCGGTACTTCGCCGAACTGACCGACAGCATGGAACACCTCTGGCACGCGTGGCGCATCGACGAGGCCGTCAAGGACCGCCTCAAGGCGGACATGAAGGCGATCATCCAGGCCCTGGGGGCCGATGGCAAAGCCCCGTGACCCGTCTGCGGGACCTCGCCCCGCGGGGCATCCTCCCGAACTCCCGCCAGTGGGCCGCGCGGGGTGTCCCGACAGGAATCGGAGCGCGGGAACAGGTCCGGCTGCATGACCGGGGCCTCGCGGGCATTGGCCGCGGGACATGGCCGCCGCGGTCGTTGCTCCACGGCTGGCGCCCGAATGCCATGAGACGGCTCCCAAACCGACAGAAAGCGGAGAGACACCCGTGCACACACCGGCACCTTCCGAGGGGTGGGCTGCCCCGGGAATCCCTCCCCAGGCATGGCTCTGGGACATGACCCGGGAACCCGAATGCCCCCTGCGCCCCGCCCACGCCAGGCTCAGCGACGGGGGACACTGGCAGGGCCTGCCCCTGGGAGGCATGGGTGCCGGAGGCATCGGCCGGAACTACCGCGGCGCCTTCGGGCGCTGGACCCTCAAGGCCGGCTGCCTGCAGCACTTCTGCGAGCCGGCCAACATGTTCGCTGCACGCCAATGCCCGGCGGGACGCTCCGCCCGGGCCGTGGCGCTCCACCCCGGCTATCCCACCCAGAACCCGGCTGCCACGGAACCCGCCCGACGCAGCCTCGGCGCATGGGAGTGGACCTATGCCGGCCAGGGAGCACGCTACGCCGCGCTGTTCCCCAAGGCCTGGTACCAGTACCCCGCCGAGGAATCCCTCCCCGTTGCCATGACCTGTGAGCAATTCTCGCCGCTTCTCCCGCACAACTACCGGGAATCGAGCTACCCCCTCGCCCTCTTCGTCTGGCGCCTGCACAACACCGCCGACGTGCCCGTCGATGTCTCGCTGCTGTTCTCCTTCGTCAACATGAACGGTTGGTTCGCGGGCTTCTCCGAGGGCAAACCCCAGCGCCGCAACGCCGGCAACCGCAACCGCCCGTTCGCCGCAGGCGTCGATGTCGGGCAGACCGCCCGCGGCATCCTGTTGGAACGCCGCGGGGCGCCGGCGGAGGCGCCGGAGGGCGTGGGCCAATGGTGCCTCGCGGCACTGGAGTCCGAAACCTGCGAGGTCACCTTCCACACCGCGTTCGACCCGCGGGGGGACGGCAGCGCGGTCTGGGGTCCCTTTGCCCGGAACGGCCGCCTGGACAACGAAGAGGTCTCCGAGATCTGTGCTCCTCAGCAGGAGATCGCCGCCGCGGTCTGTGCCCGGGTCGCGGTGCCGCCGGGCGGGGACGCCGAGGTCGTCTTCGCCCTGGCCTGGGACCTTCCTGTCATCGCCTTCGGCAGCGGCCGGCGACACCGCCGGCGCTACACGCGTTTCTTCTCCGCCGCGGTCGACCGTGGCGCCGAACTCGCGCGGGAGGGGTTCCGGCACTGGTGCGAATGGTCGGCCGCCATCGACGCCTGGCACGCCGCCGTCATCGCCCGCCATCGGGCCCCGCCATGGTACCACACCCTCCTGTTCAACGAAACCTACCTGCTCGTGGACGGCCTGACGGTCTGGACGGACGGGACCTGCGAGAACCCCGGCGCCGATCCCTTCTTCGCCGTGATCGAGTGTCCGGATTACCCCTATTACTGTACCCTGGATCTGTGGGTGTACGGCTCCTTTCCCGTGCTCCTTTTCTGGCCCGAACTCGAAAAGGACGTGATGCGACGGTTTGCCGCCGTGATCCTGAGCGAAGATCCTGCCCCGCGCCGGCCGCCCCGCCCCGGTCCCCTCTACCCGGCCAAGCTGCGCGGCGCCGCTCCCCATGACTTCGGCGAACCCCACGGCGATCCTCCCTTCGCCTGCAATGCCTACGGCCACCAGGACAGCAACCGCTGGAAAGACCTCAACTGCCAGTTCGTCCTCGCCCTCTGCCGCGATGCCCGAACCCTCGACGACCCCGACTTCCTGGACCAAACCTGGCCCGCGGCCAGGGCCGCCATGGAATACCTCGAACGCTTCGACGCCGACGGCGATGGACTCATCGAAAACGACGGCACCCCGGACCAGACCATGGACAACATCCCCATGACGGGACCCAGCTCCTATTGCGGCGGCCTCTGGCTCGCCGCTCTCCATGCCGCCCTCGACCTGGCGCAACGGACGGGCGACACGGAGTTCCTGCAACACTGGGGCCCCCGCGCGGCCCAGGCCCGCGAGGCCTTCGACCGCAAGCTCTGGGATGGCCGCAAATACCGCCTGGATACGGCGGGACCGTTCCGGAACTGCACCTTCCTCGACGGCCTCTTCGGCATCTGGTACGGACACCTCTGCGGTCTCGGGCCACTCCTGCCCCCCGCACACCACCGCTCGGCCCTGGAGGCCGTCTGGGAGAGCAACGTCGCGGCGTTCCATGATGGCCAGTGGGGCGGACGCAATGTCCAGGGCATGGACACGGATGCCGAGGGGGGCCCGGAAACCGCCTTCGCCACCCGCGGATGCCAGGTGGAGGAAGTTCTCAGCGGTCTGAACATGTCTTTTGCCGCCCAACTGCTGGCCCTCGGCATGGCGGAGCGCGGGATGACGCTGCTGCACACGCTCTACGATGTCATCTACCAACGCTGCGGCCTCTGGTTCCGCACTCCCGCCGCCTGGACGGCGGACGGGCGTTTCCGCGCCATCATGAACCTCCGGCCCCTCGTCATCTGGGCCATCGAGTTCCAGCAGGAGCAACCGGCGCCGGAGACGCGACGGGAAGGGTGAGAGCAGGCACGGAAGAGCGGCCGCCGCGGCGGACGTGTCCCGGGACCGGCCGCAACAGGGGAGAGCCGAACCCATGTCGCATACGGACGCAAACCGCAGCAGAGAAGGAGAAGGAAGCCTTCCCAGGTAAGGGCCCGCGCGGAGACGCAGAGAGCGCGGAGGGCGATGAGGCGATGAGGGCGCGGAGGGCGAAGGAACCACGGATGGACACAGATGGACACAGATAAACACAAATGGACACAGATGGGAGGGTTCAGGGTTCAGGGTAAGACAAGAGTGCCGCCCGGGGACCGTGCGGGCTACCATGGAGCGCTCGAGGACGAGCGCATATGTACCGCGCCGGCGCGTGCTCCCATCGCGAAGC
>JAFGRS010000939.1 GCA_016935045.1 Lentisphaeria bacterium
GGCGCGCACGGGCCCCCTCCAACCGAATCGGCGCTCCACTGCCGCAAGGACAGTGGCGGCGGGAACCGATTTGCCGGATCCTGGAACAGCCCCCTCTCGGACAGGGCTGACGAAAACCCTCTCGGAACAAGGCGTTTGCATGGGAGATTCCCCGGATGTACCGTATGCCTTGGTCTACCTGGAACCGGGAATGTCGAGGTCCTCTCCTCACCTCTCGTGCCGTAGAGGTGTACGCCTTGGGGACGATCCATGCCGTGCCGGAGGCGGGGCAGGTCAGGGGGTGCGTCTTCGGTCCGTTTTCGGAACCAGGCGTGGAGAGGAGTCTTCCGATGTCTACCTGCGTCCCTGCCCGACTCGCGTCCTTCGTTGCCCTGTCCCTCCTCGGCCTCGGGTTTGCGAGTGCCTTGGCCACGGATGTCTCCGGTCCCATCGGGGTCGACACCGAGTGGATACCGGAGGGAAACCCGTACCGCCTCACCACCAACACCAGCGTGACCGCCGGAGTGACGCTGACGATCCGGCCCGGGGTTGAGGTCCAGTTTGCGCACTACAACTCCCTCACGGTCGATGGCACACTGAACGCCGTGGGCACGCCGGAAAGCCCCATCACCTTCGCCGGCACCACGGCCGAGGCGGGCTGGTGGCAGGCCATCCTTGTACAGAATGCCGGTTCGGCGGATCTGCAGTGGTGCCAGCTCTCCCACGCGGGATACCATCTCAACGTCTGCCTCCACAAGCACGGCAGCGGTTCGCTGACCCTGAGGAACTGCACCGTCAGCGACACGGCCGGGACGGGGCTGCTCATCTACCCCGGCTATTCGGCGTTTGTCTCCGCCGGCAATCGCTTTGTGGCCTGCAGTTCCTACGGGGTGTACCTGGCCCCCGGCGCCTCCTTTGACGACAACACCTCGGACTTCAGCGGCAATGGCGTTGATGTCTGCGTCCAAGGCGGCGGCCTGGCCGGCAACGTAACCTGGGGCCTCAAGCCGGAATACTCCTTCTACCTCCCAAGCAACGTGTCTGTTCCCCCGGGGGGGACTCTGACGATTCGGCCGGGAACGGTGGTGAAGATCGGCCAGTACAACGAGTTGGCCGTGGATGGCGTGCTCCAGGCTTCCGGCACGGCGCTGGCGCCCATCCACTTCACGGACTGGCGCGATGACACGGTGGGCGGGGACGCCAACCATGACGGCAACGCCACCCTTCCTGCCCCCGGCTGGTGGAAGCGTCTGCTGGTTCAGGGCGCCGGCTCGGCAGTCCTCGATCACTGCCATCTCGCCTACAGCGGCTACCACTACGGCTGCGGGCTGCAGAAGACCGGCAGCGGCACGCTCCAGGTCCGGGACTCCACCCTGCGTCGGGTATCCGGCTACGGAGCCTACATCAGCGTCAACACGGGCGCAACCGCCCTCGGAGACTCGCAGTTCGAGGACAACACGGCGTCCGGCCTCTACGTGAACGCCAGCCCGGTCACCGCAACCGGCTGCACCTTCGCCGACAATGGGGACTACGGCGTGCTGCACGAGATCAACGACACCCTCGTCTACGCCGACAACACCTTCACGGGCAATGCCAAAGGCTGCGTCGGCGTGAATGGCGGCACCCTCAGCACCAGTGCGACCTGGACACGCGGTCAGGGCGACCCCTTCGTGCTGGTAGCGAGAGACCAGATCACCATCGCTGCCGCGGCGACCCTCACCATCGAGCCCGGGGTCGAGGTCCGGTTCGCCCGCTACAACCGATTCTGGGTCGACGGCATCCTCGACGCCGTGGGCACGCCGGAGAGCCCCATCACCTTCGCCGGCACCACCGCCGAAGCGGGCTGGTGGTACGCCATGTACGTGCAGAACGCGGGCTCGGCCACCCTGCAATGGTGCCATTTCTCCCACGCGGGATACGACAAGAAGATCTGCCTGTGGAAGACCGGCAGCGGCGCGCTGAGGCTGGAGAACTGCACCTTCAGCGCGAATGCGGGGAATTGCCTGGCGGTGTACCCGGGGTCTTCGTCCTTTGTCTCCGCCAACAACACCTTCACCGGGGGTGTAGCCGACAACGGTGTCTACGTCGCCATCGGCGCCTCGTTCGACGACAACACCTCGGACTTCAGCGGCACCGGTAACGCGGTCCTCATCGAGGGGGGCACCCTCGGCGGCAACGTCACCTGGAATCTCAAGCCGGACTACTCGATGTACGTCTACACCTCGGACGTGACCGTCGGCGCGGGAGCGACGTTGACCATCCGGCCCGGGACCGTGGTGAAAATCAGCCGATACACGACGCTCTGGGTCCACGGGACCCTCGACGCCCAGGGCACGGCCGCGGCCCCCATCCACTTCACGGACTGGCGCGACGACACCGTGGGCGGCGACGCCAACCACGATGGCGACGCCAGCACCCCGGCGCCGGCCTGGTGGGATGGCGTGGTGGTGCGCAACGCGGGCTCGGCGGTCCTCGATCACTGCCATCTCGCCTATGCCGGCTACGCGGACAGCACCGGCCTGCTGAAGACCGGCAGCGGCGACCTCACGGTTCGGAATACAACCCTCAGCCACCACCAGGGCGACGGCCTGCGGCTGGACGGCAGCACCGGCGTACACACGTTCTACCGCTGCGTCTTCCGCGACAACGGCTCCGGCTTCGGAGTGAGAAACCAGAGCGCACCATTGACCCTCGCCGCCTGCCAGCTTACCGGCAACTCCAACTACGGGGCGTGGAATGAAGGGAGTTTCGACGTCGATGCCCGCAACTGCTGGTGGGGAAGCCCCACGGGGCCCTATCACCCCGCCCTGAATGCGGCCGGACAGGGCGACCGGGTCAGCGACCGGGTGCTGTTCCAGCCGTGGCTGGGCAACGCCGGCCTCGGCACCATCATTGCCCCGGTGCTGTCGGGGACCCTCATGCAGGGCGACACCTTGCGTTTCCTGGCGGACCCCGGCGCCCAGGCCCCGGGCAACGCCTACGCCTGGGATTTCGGCGACGGGCGCAGCGCGGACGTCCTCAGCCCCGGCCTCGTCTCCTTCCCCTCGGCGGGCGTCCGGAGCGTGATCTTCGGCATCACCCGCAACGGCGTGCCCGATCCCGTCCCCGACAGCCGCATCATCACCGTTGTCCCCGCGATGGCGGCGCCGGACCTGAAGATCACCGCCCTCACGGTTCCGCCACAACTCAGCCCGGGCGCCCTCTACAGCGTGAGCTACACGGTCAGCAACGTTGGCTCGGCCGCGGTTCCCGCAGAGGCCATCTGGACCGACGGGGTGTACCTGTCCGCGGACCCCTTCCTGGATGCCACGGATATCGCCCTGGGACGGACGACGGTTGCCAGCCCGCTGGCCTCCGGTGCGTCTTACGCAGGGACGTTCCACATACGGGTCAACGCGTCCCTGGAGGGTCAGGCGTACCTCATCGTCGCCGCGGACGACGGGTGGCAGATCCTTGACCACGTCCGCCTGAACGGGGAACGCGCCGGCGTCACCGACATCGCTATACCCATCTTGGTGGCCGGCACCCGGGTCAATGCCCAGTTCGCCGGGGCCACCGACACCGGACACACATACAAGATCCTCGTCGAAGCCGGTCAGAACCTGGCCCTCGCTTTCACCGGCGATGTCCGCGTCTATCTCCGCTTCGATGCCTTCCCGACGGTCGGGACCTATGACTTCATGGCGACGCCGGAAGACGGGGGCCGTCTCACCGTCGCAGTTCCCTATCCCGGCACGTGGTATGTTCTTGTGGTCCCCGTGTACCCGGCCGCGGGCACGGCCTACACGCTGGACCTGGACACAGCCGCGCTGATTGTGTCCTCGGTATCCCCCTCGATCCTTAGCAACGCGGTATCAACGATCGTCTCTGTCGAGGGTGCCGGCTTCGCCCCGGACGCGGTGGTGGACCTGCTTCCGGCAGCCGGCGGCGCGCCGGTGCCGGCCAGTGCGGTCCAGGTAGACACCGTCAGCCACCTGAGTGCGACCGTCGCCGCTGGGACCGTTCCCGCCGGGAGTTACCGCGTTCGCGTCACCAGCGCGGGGGTCAGCGCCGAAGCCCCTGGACTCCTGACCGTCACCGACGCGGGGGAGCCGCACTTCACCACCCGCATCACTCTCCCCGAACGGCTCGGCTACCACCAGCTTGCCACCCTCTACGTGGACTATGCCAACGAGGGCAACGCTCCCATGGCTGCGCCCCTGGTTATCGTCAGTGCCACCCAGAAAGGCCAGCCCGGGGCCCTTCTCACCCTCGAAGACCAGCGTCTTGCCGACGGCTTCTGGACCGCGGCCATGCCGCGGGGTTTCAGCAACTCGGTCGCCTTCCTGGCCGGCGGTTCTCTTCCCGGCGTGCTGCAACCCGGCGAGAACCATCGCGTGCCCATCTACTACGCCGGCTGGCAACAGCCCTGGGACTTCGCCTACCCGCCCTTCGATTTCCGGGTCGGGGCGATCTTCGCGGAGACCCCCGCGCCGGTCTCGTGGGACACCATGAAGGACGCCATGCGGCCCCCACACCTGAGCCCCGAAGCGTGGGATGTGCTCTTCCCCGCGCTTCGTGCCGAGATCGGTCCTACCTGGGGTGACCTGGTGGCGTACCTGGGCGAGAACGCTACCAGCCTCGCCGCCGTCGGCCGCGAGGTACGGGACCTGACCGCCCTTCTCGGCCTCGCCTACAGCCGGGCGGAGGGTGTCACGGTGGACCAGGCCATCACCCTCGAAGTGGATGCCGTCACCCGGACCCCCGGCCTCACCCTCGGCTTGGGACGGCTGTATCCCATCATGGTCTCCGAACGTCTGCGCCGGGGGTGCTTCGGGAGGGGGTGGGCATCCAACTGGGAGACCGAAGCCCAGCGGCACGCGGACGGCACCGTGATCATCCGCAGCCCGGGCTGGCAGCGGACCTTCCAGCCCGACAGTCGTGGCGGCTTCCTCCCCGGCCCCATGAACTCCGGCCGCCTGGCCGTGGCCGGTGACGGTTCGATCACCCTCGTTGAGACCAACGGCTGGCAGTATGCCTTCGCCGCCTCAGGCCGGCTCGAGTCGGTGTCCCACCCGCGCGGTGAGAGCATCTTCCTGACGTACACGGGCGACCGGCTCAGTGGCCTGACGCACTCCAACGGTCACGCCCTGGCCCTGGCCTACAACGAACCGGCGGGAACCCTCCGCAGCGTCACCGACGACCTCGGGGGCATCACGGCCTATGCCTATGACCCCACGGGGACCCTCCTCATGTCCACAACCCTCCCTGACGGCCAGGTCATCGCCTATGGCTACCACCTCAGTGCCAACCCGGCGGTGCATCAGGCTCTCGCCTCCATCGCCTATCCGGACGGCACGGTCGAACGATTCGAGTACGACGGCAACGGCCGCCTGTCACGGGTCGAAGACGGCACCGGTGCCGGTCTCGACTACGCCTATGAGGGCCTGGGCCTGGTGGCCCTTACGGACGCCCTGGGGCGACGCGCCGGAATCCGTCTCGACGAGCACGGCATCCCCATCACCTCGGTTCTGCCCGGCGGGGCCCTCTATCGCCACGCCGTGGGCGACCAGCTCTGCCTCGAGGAACGCCAGGATCCCGCCGGCCATACGGATCGCTTCACCTACGATGTCGCCGGTTCCCTGACCGCCCTGCGGGACGCCGTGGGTGCCCTCTCCCAGTTTACCTACGATCCCCTGTTCAGCCAAGTCGTCTCCTGCCGCGATGCCAAGGGCAACCGCACCACCTATGAGCTGGATGCCCAGGGCCGGCTCACGCGCATCACCGATGCCGACGGCCAGACGCGTCGTTTCGAGTACGATGGGGCTGGGGATCTCCGTAGCGACACCAACCGCCGCGGGCAGCAGACTCAGTATGCCTACGACTCCGAGGGCCAACTTCTCGGCGCGGTCCTCCCCGACGGGACCCCCGTCACGTACACCCTCGATACGTTCGGCAACCTGGCCAGCGCCACGGACGCCGGCGGAACCATCGCGTTCGCCTATGACGAGGACCACCGCCCCGTCCGGGTGGACTATCCGGGAGGACTCTGGCTCGAATACGCCTACGACGACGCCGGGCGCCGAACTCTCCTGCGGGACCAGGACGGCAGAGAGGTCCGTTACACCTACGACGAGGCCGGACGCCTCGCTGCGATCCGCGACGAAACGGATGCCCTGCTGACAGCGTATTCCTACGATGCCGTCGGGCGCCTCGTCCGGCAGGACAACGGTGACGGCTCCTACTCCCGGCACACCTTCGACACCGATGACCGGCTGACGTCCGTGACGCACCATCGACCCGATGGCAGCCTGATCTCGCGCTTCCTCGTCCACTACGACGGTGCGGGCGAACTCGTAGGCCTGGAGACACCCGAGGGACAGTGGACCTTTGCCTATGGCGGAGCCGGCAACCTCTCTGCGGCGACCTTCGTTGCCGTCGAAGGGAGTCCCCTTGCGGATGTCGAACTTGCCTATGCGTACGATGCCGTCGGGAACCGCATTTCCGTGACCCGCGACGGCATTCCGGAGACCTGGGGGACCAACGCCATGAACCAGATCACGGCCATGGGTTCGACAGCGCTCACCTACGATGCGGA
>JAFGRS010000940.1 GCA_016935045.1 Lentisphaeria bacterium
ACGCCGGCGCGAACTCGACGCCGACTTCGAGGGCGCCCTGCGCAGCTACTCGGCCGCCCTCGGGGAGGACCCGACCCGCCTCGAAGGCTGGCTCGGACAGCTCTGGGTGCTCTACGAACTCGAAGAACACCCGGAAGTCGACCTCTGGGCCCGCAAGGCCCTCGAACACTTCCCCGAAAACCCCGCCCTGCTGGCCATGCGTTCCCTCGCGACCTTTGCCGAGGGACGCAGGCGGGACGGACGCGCACTGAACGACTCGGCCCTGGCCGGCAAGGGCAACTGCGACCTCGTCTGGCTCGCCCGGGCCGAAATCATGATGGCCGACAACGCCCGCGTCGGCGAGGAATGCCTCGTCCACGCCCGCATTCTGACCACCGAACCCGACCTGAACCGCCTGCGCAGCGCCGGCATCTGCTTCCGGAACCGCCGCCACCGCCTGGCACTCAAGGAACTCCAGGAACTCACCGCCCGGCGACCCGACGCCGCCGGAGCCTGGTTCCTTCTGGGACGGGTCTACGATGCCCTCGGCGATATCCTGCACGCTGCGGAAGCCTTTGGCGAGGCCCTCGAACTGACTCCCGGCAACCGCGCCTTCCGCGACACCTGGGAGGAGTTCGCCCACCGGCGGCGCGGCATCGGGGGCTTCCTGCGGAGGTTCTTCGGACGATGACCGAGTCAGCCGCCCTGCGACTCTTCTCCTCGATTCTCGACGCCGCGCGCCGCTACGACGCCTCGGACATCCACCTCGTGGTCGGGTTGCCTCCCGCCTACCGCGTCACCAGCGACATGGTCGTGGCCCACGAGTGCGAGCCGCTCTCCCGCGAAGACCTGACGGCGATGGCCGCAAGCCTGCTCAACGAAGCGCAGAGGCACGCGCTGGAGAGCCGGCGGGAGATCTCCATCTCCATCTGCCATCCCCGCTACGGCCGCATCCGGCTCTCCCTCTACCACCGCCTCAACGCACCCGAGATGGCCATCCGCATGTGCAATCTGGAGATCCGCAGCGCCGAGGACCTCATGCTGCCGGCCATCCTCCGCGACCTCGTCCAGCTCACCTCCGGCCTCGTCATCGTCACCGGGCCCACCGGCATGGGCAAGACCACCACCATGAACTTCATGATCGACCTGATCAACGCCACCCGGCGCTGCCGGGTCATCACCATCGAGGACCCCGTCGAATACGAACACCGCCACCGCAAAAGCGTGGTCACCCAGATCGAGGTCGGCACCGACACGGCCTCCTTCTCCTCCTGCCTCCGGCATGTGCTCCGTCTCGACCCCGATGTCATCTGCGTCGGCGAGATGAGGGACCTCGAGACCATCGAGACGGCCCTGACCGCCGCGGAAACCGGCCACCTGGTCATCGCCACCCTGCACACCCCCAATGCGGTGACCACCGTGGACCGCATCACGGGCTGCTTCGACGGGGAACGCCAACGCCAGGTGATCCTCCAGCTCGCCTCCACCCTCGAGGCCATCGTCGCGCAACGGCTGATCCCCACGGTGGACAAGGAACGACGCGTCCTGGCCATCGAGGTGCTGCTGGCTTCCACCGCCGTGCGCAGCATCATCCGGGAAAACCGCGCCCACCAGCTCTACAACGCCATCAGCAGTGGACGCCGGGAGGGCATGATCGCCCTGGAGGAATCCCTGGCGGACCTCTACAAGCGCGGCCTGATCTCCTACGACCAGGCCATCGTCAACAGCGTCCGCGGCGACGTCATCAAGGACCTGCTCGACCGCTGACCCCGGCGGTGCCCGGGACCGCACCGGGGCGCCGGAACAGCCCGCCAACCGCAACGGAACCAGATCCGGAGGCCGAGAGGAAACATGCCACCCACCCTCGACAATCAGGCCCTCGTCTTCATCAAACCCCATGCCGCGGGCAGTCCCGCCGTGGCCCGTTTCGTACGGGAAACCCTCGAGCGCCGGGGCGCCCACATCGCCGCGGAGGGATGTCTCGACGGTGAGACCATCCGCCGACGGGGGATCATCGAGAATCACTACGCCGCCATCGCCGCGTTCGCCCTCCAGCGGGACCCCCTCGATGTCCCCGTCAGCGCCGAGAAGCGCGCCGCCATCGAGGCGGCCGCTGGAGTGCCCTGGGCGCCGGGGAGCGTCCTCCATGCCGCTGCCTGCCAGGAGGCCATGGGGCTCAGTGCCGCCGAGCTGAACACGGCCTGGGAACGGTCGCGCTATGTCAAACTGGCGCCGGGGCTGTATGCGGCGAAGATCCAGGTCCCGGGCCACCCTCCCCGCATCACCGTCAATGGCTTCTTCCCGCGCCTCCGGGAGCGGTTCGTGCTCCCGGATGCCCGGGTGCTGTGGTACGATGTCCGTTTCTCCCCGGCACGCCTCCCCTGGAGGGAGTTCCGGCGGGATGCGGTCGGGGCCACGAATCCGGCCGAAGCCGCCCCCGGGTCGATTCGGGAGGCGCTCTTCCGCGAACCGGACCGCTTCGGTCTCCCCGAGAAGCCGACGGTTCAGCTCAACGGCGTGCACGCCAGCGCCGGCCCCCTCGAAGGCGCCCGGGAACGCCGCATCTGGCTGGAAAACCGGGCCGGCGACAGCGAACTCGTCGCAGCCCTGCGCCAAGGGGAAGTCCCCGAGGGGCGCATCCGGGAACTCCTGGACAACGGTCCCATGACCTGGAAGGGCGTCACCGCACCCGCCTTCGACCTGCTCGAAGACGTGGACGCGCCCGTGGCCCTCGAACGGATCCTCGAAGCGTGTCGCGCCACGGCGTAGGAGAGCGGGGCATCGCCGTTCCGAGGAGGCCTCCCACCCTGGAGCCCGCGAGGCCCTGCCGCACGGCAGGGTTCGCGCTATTCCCGCTCCGGCCTGCCGGGATCGGATCCGGTCGCCAGAACTCCCTCGGACTTCCGGCTCCTATGAAACTCGACCC
>JAFGRS010000171.1 GCA_016935045.1 Lentisphaeria bacterium
CGAATACGAGCCGGTGGTGCGCACCGAGATCCAGACCTACAGGAGGTACAGGGACTTGACCCGGCTATGGGTCGACCTGGAGTTGGAACTCTCCAGGCATAGGCAGACGATGGCGGCCGGCGAGCAGGGCCACCCCTGACGCCGGCCATGGCGGATATTCCGCCACAACGGCCCTGCCGGGGTGGGGAATATCCGTCCGACTCGGAGTTCGACCCACGTTACGTGCCCAGGCCCTCAACGAAGGCACGCGGAGTCAACACCACGATCTCCTTCACGGCAGCGGCGGGGTAGTGCCGGACATTCCCGGTCACCAGCGTACACCCGAGGGCCAGAGCGCATTCCACGAAGGGCGCGTCGTCCGGATCGGGCAACCCGCCGCGGAGAGCATGCTCCGGAAGCACCCGGGCCCAGCAGGCATGGCCGACGATCGCGTCGAGAACGACATCCACCTCCCGCGCAGGAAGCGCCAGCTCGGGGCGATGCAGCACGTCGCCGTACTCCGCGAGGATTCGGTCGTCGAGGCCCGCCTGGACCACCCCGGTGCGCAGCCATTCCACGATGCGTCCCGGCGGTCCCGGAGAGGACGGGAAGCCGGAGACGAGGACATTCGTGTCGACCACGGCGATGGCAGACGCACTCATGTCTTGGACCGCCGCGCGGCCCGGACCTTCGCGATCAGGGCGCCGACCTGTTCCTCCGTCATTCGGTCAGTGCCTGCCTGGCGCGCGGCTGCCCGGACCCGGCTGAGGGCAAGACGGCTTCTGGCTTCCCGTGTTGCCAGCAGAAGGTCCTCGGGATCCTCGCCCGGCTCGATGCTCAGGAGCACGGCCGTCGGCCGGCCGCTGGTGGTCAGCAGCAACTCCTTCTCCTTCAGCAACCGGGCCCGCAACCGGCGCGGACTCTTGAGCTCGTTCACCGCGAGGAAGTTCACCAATATCTCCTTTTTCTCTGCTTTGGATCTACTATAGCGCGGGAAGGACCGTCGGCAAGCAGGGGAACCCGCAGGCAGGGCCGAGACAGGCGCGTGCGTCCCGCGGGGCCCGGGCCGTCCGTCGGCGAGCTGTACCGAGGGAGTCGAGGGGGAGGCGCGCCTCCTCCTCGCAGGGGGCATGGGGGGCGGAGCCACCCGGGGGGATTGTGCGTCTGTGTGTCTGTCTGACGGTGTGACGGTGGGGCTCGTCCGTGTCTGAAAGGACTGCCGCCCGGGGGCCGTGCGGCGCACTGGGGATGGGGACGATGCCCTTCCCTGAGACCACCTGCTCCGCCAACCCCCACTCCCGCAATCCAAACGTCGCCTTGGCGGTCCACTGGAACGGGGAGTTCGTGCCCTTCCGTTTGATGCTCATCGCCAACTGCGCGTGGATCGTGGCTTCCGGCGTCTTGCCCGTGGTCTTCCAGAGACCGGCAGCGAGAACGCGCTTGGTGATCTCGGCGCAGTGCAGTGGCTTGCCTGATTGCCTCAAGACTTGCTCGGCCGCGGAGAGTGCAATCATTGCTCGCTGTTGCCCCTATTAGTGCCCTCTCTTGCGGGCATTACCTCCTTCCCCAACAGGCCCCGGGACCACGGCCAACACGGTGGATCTGGCCCGATTTATTCATGAACCACTGATCGCACGGATGAGCACGGATGGAAAGGAGTTGAAAGGGAGAGTATTGCGCCACCCATCGCCGGGCAACTGGCCCACGGCTGTCCAGGCCGGTGTGACCCGCTTCCTGTTGCCGTAAGCAGTTCATGCCCGAACATGTCCGTGGTATCCGTGTAATCCGTGGTCGAACTCGTGCACAATTCAGGCTGGGCGTTCTGCTGCATCTGCCTGAGCACACGACGGACCATATCGCGACTGATCCCGGGGCACGCGGCTTCCAGCTCCCGCAGCGTGAATCCACTCGCCATTCCGTCCACAGCCTGCTTGGCGGAAAGCTCCTGCTTGCTCTTCGCCTCGGGAAGTTCGGCAAGGTACCAGCTCGTCCGCAACGGCAGCGCCGGCAGGCCCGGTGCAAATGACTCGATCGTTTTCATCGTGACTTTCGTGACAGCCGCCAGAATGCTGGCGTTCCGGACATCCTCAAGCTGCTCCACTTATGCTTTGCCCATGCCTGCGTCGGCTCCTGGGCCGGCACACTGCTTGTCAGATTCGTCTGAGACTGGCCAGAGCACGCTCGTGGTCCTCCGTCGGTGCTCGAGCAGTAAGGCTGGATTCAGCACGGCCTCACCTGGAAGGACAGCGGCTCCCGCATCTTCGGTATGCGTAATCGCTTCGAACGCAGATCGTCGAAACTCCAGTGCCTCGGCTATCCCCCAAGTGCCATGATCGGACAGATCCTTGACGAGATTGAGCAGCGTCAGCAGCAGATAGCTGTGAAGATGCTGCGAAAGATGGCGGACCTGAGCGGGACTCGCTCCCCAGTGGACAATGCGGTTCCTGGCACGATAGATCCGTCGCAACTGCCAGTCGACATGCAGCGCATGGTTACGCAGCATGGCAGCCATTTTCTTTGCGTCCCGAACATAGTGCTTCTGCACCCGATCCAGACGGAACACCATCAAAGGGTTCGCCGTCACCAAGTTGTAGAGGGCCTTTATCTCCGCTTGAGAGTCGTCTTGCACGAGCCACTGCAGGAGAGTTGACAGGGGAATGTCCCTGGAGGAGGTCCTCTCCCCAGCACTCTTCCGCAATGTGGCGGCATCGGGGCAGGAGGAACGCCATGCATCCCGGAGGTCAATCGCCACGTTGCGGACAACTCCCTGAATGTGGTGCGTACTCACGCTGGCTGGTATGTACTGACAGACATTCTCAATCACTCCGGATCCAGGCAAGCGCACGAGGCACTCGATCGCCACCCAGAGATTTGCGAGTCTCGTACCGTCTGTGCCGGCGGCCATGGCAAGGCGATGGTACTGGAGCACTGCATTCAACCGGCTTCTGTCCCCTTCGGTCAAACGCCGCATAACCGTGGCCGCCCTGGAAAGGTGCTTGGCCGGAGACTTGGGGCTTCGCATGTACCCGAGGCGGGAGCGGTCTTCATCCGTGTCAACGGCCCCCTCACCATTCGCCGACGGCATGACCAGCACGTGTGTCCCGGCCAGAGTTGCGTCTCCCTGCAGGTGATACAGGCGGATGGCTGCAAACGCCTCCTCAACCTGCGTCTGTGCCGCATGTCGAGCTGCAACGGGATCAGGTGCATCCAGTTCCACGTAACAGAGCTGTGCTGCACCCGCCTTCATGGAGAACTCCTGGACTGAGGCCACCTCGGCTTGGATCTCCGTATGGCGGATGAAACGTACGCCCGGAAAACCGCCCTGTGGCACGTCCGTCAGACTGAGGCGAACGGGCAGGAAGCAGTGGTAGTGCTGGGGCTTCCCCCCGAGCCTTGTGAGGAACTTCTTCAGCCGGTCTGTGAACGAGTCGCCCGGGGTGCTGAGCCAGGTGAACGATTCCCGGAGCTGCGGCGTCGAGTAGCCCTGCGCCGACAGCTCCACCGCCAGAGCCATCGTCAGCCCGTAGAGGCGACACTTGTACTGCGCAGGTGGGTTGCCCAGATCCTCTTGGACCATTGCCCGCAGGACTCTGGGGTAGCTCTCCAGGCAGCCGCCCAGAACGAGGACTTCGCGGCGCACACGTTGCAGATCACGTGTTCTCGTGTCCCGGCTCTGTTCCCAAGTGCTTCGGAGCTGTGTCAGCGATGATCTAACGGCAGGAAAGGCCTCACAGATGACCTCATCCCGCCCGGCGATCTCTGCGGCCTCGTCCAGCAGCGTGCCAAGCGACGCATACGATTCCGGGGCAGTACCGGCCATATCCAGACCGATGAGGAATTCGTCCAGTATTGTGCGTACGCTGGCCGTGCGGACCTGCCAGGAGTCATACGTGTCTTCGGCAAACAGTTCCTGCCACCGCAGAACGAAGAAGAGCTGGGCCTCTGAGTCCAGCCCCCATTCGCGCCGCAAATCCCTGCCGAATCCCAAAATCACGTTTGCATCCCCCGTCTACGGGAACTAAAGTTCTTGCGTTTGGGTCTCATCTCTTGAAAAGCCGGGAGCTCGCCGGTAGGTGTAAGTGGCTCCATCCGAGTCCGTCCTCCCCGCCAGCTCCCTCATTTTTCCTGCCTCGCCCGCCGCTGCCGCCCCCTTGCGGTCCTATCGTTGCTTCCCTGTTCCTTCGCCGCCTGGATCCGCTCGAGCAGGACAGAGGCGGGCAGGTCGTTCGGATCCTGCGGCACCAACTCGCCGCGGAAGGCCTTGGCGAGGGTGGCTTGGTCGAGAGACTCCTGAGACCCGAGGGCTGAGGCAAGTGCCCGTTCGGCCGAAGTGATCCACGAGAAGTACTCGTTCAGTAAACGGGCAATCTCTCTTTGTTCCTCGACTGGCGCCATCCGTGTCATCCGCGGTGCTCTTCACAGCTCCGGACCACTCGTTTCCATTCGAGATTGGCGTACTTGAAGTTGATCAGCAGCGCGAGCTCCAGGCCCGTGATGGCAAGGTAGCCGATCATCTGGGCGATATGGGTGTCGTTGAATGCCGTCACGACCTTGGCATCGACAATCACCTTCCCGTCCACGATGAGGTCAGGGATAAGGCTGCCTACGAACTGACCCTTGTACTCTACACGGTGCGACTCCTGCTGCTCGACTCTGTGGCCCCGTTCTACGAGCTCCATCACCAGCGCTCGTTCATAGAGTTTCTCATCCAGGCCTGGCTTCAGCTCGTTGAGGACCTCCATCGCGGCCCCGATGATGTCGCCGCTCAGTTGCTCGTGGATCATGAAACACTCCGGAGTTGACCGCGGATGGCGCGGATAAGAGCAGAAGCATGGGTTCGGGCTTGGTGTTCTCCTGCCCGGTTTTCACATCCGCGGCCATCTGTATCATCCGCGGTGTGCTCTCTTTTCTGCTGACTTGACCGCGGATAGCGCCGATGAACGCGGATAGGAGCAGGGTTCGGGCTTCAGACTCGGCATTCTCCTTCCCGCTATTCCCATCCGCGGCCATCCGTGCCATCCGCGGTTCCTTCCTCTGCTTTCCCTACGCCGTCTCCTGGCGATACAGCTCGTCATTGATCTCCTGCAGGACACCCGCGAAGTTGCCCTGGAAGATCTTGTCCAGCCGCCGGAAGCCGCCTTGAGCGCGGAAAGCGCCCTTGTCGAAATCCTCCCGGTCGAGGACCGTCTCTTTGAGTAAGTGTTTCTCGATGCGCTCCAGCCATTGCCGCTGAATCGCCGTCCAGTCCTGCAGGCCAAGGACACGCTGCATGGCGGCCCGGATGCGGTCGTCGTGGCTCACCAATGGATCACCCAGGGCTTGGCGCCGAACGAAGGAGATGAGGTCCGCCGCAATGTCTTCGTTCGTCCATTCCTGCCATGCGGTGCGCAGCGAGTGTTCCGTGTATCCCGCTTGGTCAAGAGCCATTTTCAGCTCCCGCAACGACTGCCGCGTCAACTCGCGGGGACGCTGGCAGACGATGGCCAAGGCCGGGATGCGGTTCAAGTTGTCGATGATGAAGCTCTTGAAAGCGCTCAGGTAGTCCTCCGGCTTCTCGGCGTTACCATACCCGCGAGTGTGTGAGCGCAGCTCGTCCTCGTGATGCGAGATGAGCTGCTTGTTCGCACGCGCACGGTTCTCGTCAAGGAAACTGAGCACGCCGCGCCGCTGGGACAGTTGCCGTCGGAAGCCAGCTGGGTCTGCCGGATCCAGGGAGTCGATGAGTTGCTGCAGGGACTGTCCTCCCGCCAGCGTTCGGAGTTGCTCCAGGTCGTCCCCTTCGAGGCGGCGCAGCACCCGCTGTAGCTTGGCCAGGATCTGTTCCATCTGCCGCTTGAGCTGGGCAGGATCGACGGCGTCCCCGAGCATTTCGTCGAACTCATCGGCCAGTTCTTCCAGCGTGACAGACGGGTTCGGCGACACGGCTTTCATGCTGCTGACGGGCTCGAGCGCTTCGTAGAGGCCGACCGTGTCGTAGATGCTGAAGTGGTCCTTGCCGATCTCATCACACCGACGAGTGGCGCGGCCCAGCATCTGCTCAAACAGGATGCGTGAGCGGACACGCCGGATGAAAACCAGGTTGCAGATCTCCGGCACGTCAATGCCGGTCGTCAACAGGTCAACGGTCACGGCGATGTTCGGCAGGCGTTCGTTCTTGTAACGGCGTATCATCTGCTGAGGGTGGTCGATCGAGCCCGTGATCTTCCTGATGGCAGAGTCGTCTAGCTCCACCCCGATGTTGGCGAATTCCTCAAACAGGATCCGGACGACGGTGTCGGCGTGGTCGTCGGTGTCGGCGAAAACGAGCGTCTTCCCGTCACCGTCCGGGTTCAGACACTTCACCAGCTCCTTGGCCACCGTGCGGTTGAAATTCTCGGTGAGTACGAGCCGGTTGAAGTGATCGACTTCGAGTTCGATTTCGTCCGGTATATCCTCGAGGTTGGTGACTTCACCGGTTGCCGGGTCGTAGACGGGAACCGTATCCCCTTGCTTCCACTTGATGCCTTCCTGCTTGAGTTTGGTCTCGATCTGGTGGGGAGGATCGTGATCGACGAGCCAGCCATCCACAACGGCGTCGCGGTAGCCGTAGGTGAACACCGGCTTCCCGAAAATCTCGACCGTCTGCGGCGCGGGGGTGGCCGTGAGGCCGATCTTGACTGCGTCGAAATACTCAATCACGCGACGGAACTTGCTGATGTAATCGTTCTGGTCCCGGTAGAGCAACTCGGTCTCCCCGAGCTCGCGGTCGAGTGTGTAGCCGCGGTGCGCCTCGTCCACAATGATGCAGTCGTACATCCCGACGCTGGGCGTCTGGTCCTCTTCGGCGGAGTACAGAATGCGGTGCATCATGCCCTGAACCGTGGAGATGTGCAGCCGCGTCGTTGCCTCGAGGCCAACGTGATTGACACCCTTCAGGTCGTAGATCTGGTCGAACGTGTGGAGTTCTTCGAGTCGCGTCTCTTTGAACTTGTCCTCTGCCTGCTCCCCCAAGGTATTCCGATCGACCAGGAACAGGACTCGCCGGAACCGCTCTGATTTGATCAGGCGATACACCAGCCCGATGGCAACGCGGGTCTTCCCGGTTCCGGTCGCCATGGCCAAGAGGATCTCGCGCTGCCCTCTGTCGATGGCCGCCTCGATCTTCTCGACCGCGGTCTCCTGGTAGTCTCGCAGTCCGAGGTAGTCTTTGGGCTCCCCAAGCAGTCTGCGGCTGGCTGCGTTGGTGTTCTGACCAAGCAGACCGAGGAGCTCGTCCGGCGAGTACCAGCCCTGGAGCGGACGCGGGTGGTTGGTCCTCTGCCGCGCATCGACGAACCAGACGCCGGACTTGTCCTTGAGCTGCTCAAGGTAAGGCCTGCTGTTGGTGGAAAAGAGGAACGGGACTTTGTACTCTCCCCACGGCCCGCCAACAAAGCTCTCTTCGCCCACAATTTGGACATCCCGGGAGTATCGGCGAGCCTGGCCAAGGTCAGAAACGACGTCCTTGGCCTTCTTCTTGGCCTCAACGAAGCCGACCAGCTGCTGCCCGGCAAACAAGGCGTAATCAGCGGGACCGGAGGCGGTCGGCCACTCCGCGATCGCCTTGTTGCTGCCCTTGGCCGGACGTGCGCCGTTGACCTCTGACCCATTGCACAGATTGTGCAACCTCGATGCCGCCTGAGGTGCGGGATTCCCACACCTCCTCCCCCTTCGAGGTGTCCTTTCCTCCCGGAAGCGACAAGGGCAGCGCTGGACCTTTGCCAGACCTTTGATAGGCCTGCCGACCCCAAAAAACAAGCCCAGAAGCTCGTTGCCTAAGCCTCTGGGCCTGTGTGTCTTTCGTGGTACCCCCGGTAGGACTTGAACCTACGACCCACTGATTAAGAGTCAGTTGCTCTGCCAACTGAGCTACGGAGGCATCGGAAACGTACTATACAGCCATCCCGTCCGAGGTCAATTCGGACAGGCGGGGGCCGCGACGTCCCCGTGAGAGCAGGAAGGGAAGGGGATGCGGCTCCGCGGAGCGTCGCCCTCCAGGGGAAGGGGATGCGGCTCCGCGGAGCGTCGCCCTCCAGTAGGCCGCACGGTCCCCGGGCGGCAAGGATGGGGAGACAGAGTGGCGGTCGGGGACCGCCCGCCGTACTGGGGAGGCACGGCTCAGCGGGAACCTCGCCCTCCAGGGGACCGGCGCGCCCGCTGCCGTTCGCGGAGGAAATCGTGCAGTGCTTCGCCCGTATGGGACCGTGGGGCAGCCCTGGCGATCTGGGCGGGGGTGCCCTGGGCCACGACGCGGCCGCCGGCGTCGCCTCCGTCGGGTCCCAGGTCGATGACCCAGTCGGCTTCCGCCACGATGTCGAGGTTGTGCTCGATGATGACCACCGAGTGTCCGGCGTCCACCAGTCGATGGAGCACGTGCAGGAGGCGTTCGACGTCGGCCATGTGGAGTCCGATGCTGGGCTCGTCCAGTAGGTACAGCGTCCCGGGCCGCGCCGACGCGGAGGCGGTTTCCCGGCCGGTCGTGCTGCTGCGCGGGGGCAGGGCGGCGTCCCCGGCGGGGGCTTTGGCCAGTTCGGTGACGAGCTTGATGCGTTGGGCCTCGCCGCCGCTGAGGGTGGGGCTGGCCTGTCCGAGCCGGAGGTATCCCAGGCCGACGTCCTGCAGGAGGCCGAGGGGGGCACGGATGGCGGGCTGTGCGGAGAAGAACTCGCAGGCTTCGTCGACGCTCATGGCGAGCACGTCGGCGATGGCCCGATCGCGGTAGCGGACCTGGAGGGTTTCGGGGTTGAAGCGGGATCCGCCGCAGGATTCGCAGACGACGCTGACATCGGGAAGGAAGCTCATCTCGATGCGGGTCACCCCGTGACCTTCGCATTCCGCGCAGCGTCCGCCGGCGACGTTGAAGGAGAAACGTCCCGGGCCGAAGCCCCGCAGACGCGCCTCGGGGACGGAGGCGTAGAGGTTGCGGATGGCGGTCCAGAAGCCGACGTAGGTGGCCGGGCACGAGCGCGGGGTTTTGCCGATGGGGGTCTGATCCACCTCAAGCACGCGGGCTATGCGTTCCCAGCCCTCGATGGCGGCGCAGCCGACGGGATGGGGAGGGGGCTTTCCGCGCCGGCGCCGCCCTGCCGCGGCGGTCCGTTGCCCCAGGTTCCGCAGCAGGATTTCCCGCACGAGGGTGCTCTTGCCGCTGCCGCTGACGCCGGTGACGCAGACCAGGCGGCCGAGGGGGAAGGAGACGCGGATCCGTTTCAGGTTGTGCAGGGTGGCGCCGCGGAGGGTGATGCGCGGCACCTGGCGGCAGGAGCGCCGGGCACATCCCGGGAGCGGATGGAGCAGGGGTTGGCGCAGGAAGCGTCCCGTGACCGATTCGGGGTGTTGGGAGACTTCGAGGGGGGTGCCCGCGGCGACGACGTTTCCCCCGAGGCGTCCCGCGCCGGGGCCGAGATCGATCAGGTGATCGGCCTCGCGCATGGTGGTTTCGTCGTGCTCGACCACGACGACCGTATTGCCCTTCGCCTTGAGCATGCGCAGGGTGTTCAGCAGCATGCGGTTGTCGCGGGCATGGAGGCCGATGGTGGGTTCGTCGAGGATGTAGCAGACCCCGCGCAGGTTCGAGCCGAGCTGGGATGCCAGACGGATGCGCTGGGCCTCGCCGCCGCTCAGGGTGGGGGCGGCCCGATCGAGGGTCAGGTAGGGCAATCCCACGTCGCGCAGGAAACGGAGCCGGGCCAGGATTTCCGCGACGCAATCCCGGGCCACGGGGGCCTCCTTGGGGCTGAGCACCAGCTCACGGAACATGGCTTCGGCGGCCGCCACGGAGTGTTGGGTGACGTCGGCGATGGAGGCGCCGCGGAAGCGTATGGCCAGGGCTTCCGGGCAGAGTCGTTGTCCCTGGCAGGCAGGACAGACGCAGGCACCCGGGGTCTTGTCCCGCCACGCCTGTTCCTCGCCGGTCTCCTCCGGGCCGAAGCCGTCCATGGCGCCGCCGACGCCGAAGCAGGTCGGGCACCAGCCGTGATGGCTGTGGAAGGAGAGGAGGCGGGGGTCCAGTTCGCGGAATCCCCGGCCGCATGCCGGACAGGCCCGCCGGGTGGAGAAGAGGGCGTCCTGCCCGTCCTCCGTCCGGCAGCGCACGGTGCCCTCCCCATGTGCCAGCGCCTTGTCGACGGCGGCCGCGACGTCGGCGGCCGTGTCGGAGCCTACCGTGAGGCGTGCCACGGGCAGTTCGATGGTGTGTTCGCGGAAGCGGTCCAGCCGTGGCCAGGCATCCGTGGGCAGGGGTTGGCCGTCGACCCGGAGTTCCCTGTATCCTCTCTTCCGCGCCCAGGCGGCCAGTTCGTTGTAGAGGCCTTTGCGGGCGCTGACCAGGGGTGCGAACAGGTCGATGGTCTTGCCGTCGAATGCCTGCGTCAGCGCGGCACGGATCTGGGCCGGGGTCTGGGGCTGGATGGGGATGTTGCATTCCGGGCAGAACTGTGTTCCCAGGCGCACGAAGAGGAGGCGCAGGAAGGGGTAGATCTCGGTCACGGTAGCGACGGTGCTCTTCCAGCCGCCGCGGCTGGTGCGCTGCTCGATGGCCACGGTCGGGGGGACCCCGCGCACGTCGTCGACGTCCGGCCGGGCGCTCGGCTGCACGAATTGACGGGAGTAGGCGTTGAGGGACTCGAGGTAGCGCCGCTGCCCCTCGGCAAAGAGGATGTCGAAGGCGACCGTGCTCTTGCCGCTGCCGCTGACGCCGGTGACCACGGTCAGGGCATCATGGGGAATCCGTATGTCTATGCCCTTGAGGTTGTGTTCCCGCGCGTTGCGAATGGCGATGGCACGGGGGGCGGTTTCCGTCCCCTCGCCGGCGGTCTCCGGGGCCGCCGCAACGGGGCTGCCGGTGACCGGAGAGGGGGCCGCCTGACGTTCGGCCAGGAGGGCCTGACCCGTGTGGCTCTCCGCCAGGGCCATGACGGCCTCGGGCGGGCCCTGGCAGACCACGGAGCCTCCGCGCTCGCCCCCCTCCGGCCCCAGGTCGATGATCCAGTCCGCGGCCCGGACGATATCCAGATTGTGCTCGATCACCACGACGGAATGCCCCTGCTCGATGAGGCGGTCGAGGGCCTCCAGAAGGCGTTCCGTGTCCTGGAAGTGCAGGCCGGTGGTGGGTTCGTCGAAGAGGAAGAGGGTGCCCCTGTCGGCGCCCCTGCCGGAGGTCTGGGCCAGGTGTCCGGCCAGTTTGAGGCGTTGCGCTTCGCCGCCGCTGAGGGTGGGCACGGGCTGCCCGAGTCTCAGATACCCGAGGCCGACCTGCGCCAGGGGCGCCAGGCGGCGAGCGATCTCGGCGGTGCCCGCAAACACGTCGACCGCTTCCGCCACCGTCAACTCGAGGACCTCGGCGACGTTCCGACCGCAGGGCAGCGTCACGTCGAGCACGGCCGGAAGGTAGCGCCTGCCGTCGCACTCCGGGCAGCGCAGATAGACGTCGCTCAGGAACTGCATCTCGACGCGCAGGAACCCGTTGCCGCCGCAGGCCGGACAACGCCCGCCGCCGGTATTGAAGCTGAAGGTGCCGGCGGTGTAGCCGCGTCGCCGGGCCAGGTCGGTCTCCCCGAACTGCCTGCGTATGGCGTCCCAGGCCCCCACGTAGCTGACGGGATTGGAGCGGGTTGTGCGGCCGATGGGGGACTGATCCACCATTTCGACGGCGGCGAGGTGCTCGCTGCCGAGGATGTCGCGGTGTTCTCCGGGCGGGTCCACGGGGGCCCCCCTGCGTTTTCTGAGGGCATGGTAGAGGATGTCGTGGATCAGGGTCGACTTGCCCGAGCCGCTGACGCCGGTCACGCAGACCAGGTGCCGGAGGGGGATGCGGACATCGATGTTCTTGAGGTTGTGGCCCCGGGCTCCGAGGATGGTCAGCGCAGGCCCTTCGGGAGCGACGGGGCGGGGGGAACGTGCCGCCGCTCCGGCGCCGCGGGGCGCTGCGAGGTAGGGCGCCGTCACGGATTCCCGGCAGGCCAGCAATCCCTCGAGGGTGCCCGTGTAGACGACGTTTCCGCCCCGCTCTCCGGGTCCGGGCCCCATGTCCACGATGCGGTCGGCGGCCCGGATCACCTCCGGATCATGTTCCACGACGAGGACGGTGTTCCCGGCGTCGCGGAGGCGGTGCAGGAGCGCGGTGAGCCGCCGGATGTCCCTGGGGTGGAGCCCGATGCTCGGTTCATCGAGGACGAAGAGGGTGTTCACGAGGGAAGTACCCAGGGCCGTGGTGAGGTTGATGCGCTGCACTTCGCCGCCGCTGAGGGTTCGGGACTGGCGGTCCAGGGTAAGGTACCCGAGGCCGACCTGCACCAGGTACTCGAAGCGGGTACGGATCCCCTCGAGGAGGCCGGCCCCCGCCTCGTCGAGTCTGCCGGGAAGGCGCAGCTCGGCAAAGAACGCGGCGGCCCGTTCGAGGGGCAGGCTCCGGATGTCGTGGACGGTCAGCCCCCGGCCCTGGCCGATGCGCCAGTCGAGGGCCTCCGGTTTGAGGCGGCTGCCGCCGCACCGGGGGCACACCTGGTAGGCGCGGTAGCGGGACAGCAGCACGCGGATGTGCATCTTGTAGGCTTTGCCTTCGAGCCAGTCGAAGAAGCGTTTGACTCCGTACCATTTGCCGTCTTCCCAGCGGCCTTCGCCCTGGATGGTCCAGGCGCGCCCGGCCTCGCCGAGTTCGCGCCAGGGCACGTCCGTGGGAATGCCGCGCAGGGCCGCGAAGGCGAGGAGATCGTCCTGGCACTCGTTGTAGCTCGGGCTCTGCCAGGGCCGTATGGCCCCGTCGCGGAGGCTGAGGGAGGGGTTGGGGATGACGAGATCGTAGTCGATGCCGATCACGCGGCCGAAACCGCGGCACATCTCGCAGGCCCCGATGGGGGAGTTGAAGCTGAAGAGATTGGGCACGGGGTCCCGGTAGGCCAAGTCGCACTCCGGGCAGTGCAGATCCGCCGAGAAGCGCAGGGGTGGGCCGTAGCCGCCGTCGGCATCGACCGGGCGCGCCGCCATGCGCCCCCGACCTCGCCCCATGGCCGCCTCGATGTCTTCCACGGCCCGGGCACGACGTTCCGGAGAGATGCGCACGCGGCCCTGCAGGACCTCGATGCGGTCTTTCTCCCTGGAAAGGATGCGCGTATACCCCTGCCGTGCCAGCAGGGCGAGGCATTCGTCGGTGTCCATCGACTTGGGGACGGGGACGTGGAAGGTGATGGCGACCATGCTTCCGGGAGGGTCTTCCTCGGCGCAGAGCGCTTCGAGGCGGGTGTAGACCGTATCCGGGGAGTCCCGGCGGACCTCCCTGCCGCAGCCCGGGCAATGGAGGCGGGAGAAGCGTGCGAACAGGAGTTTGAGGTGGTCGTCGATCTCGGTCATGGTTCCGACCGTGCTGCGGGACGTGCGCACGGGGTTGGTCTGGTCGATGGCGATGGCGGGGGGAATGCCGTCGATGCGGGAGACCTTGGGTTTGTCCATGCGTTCGAGGAACTGACGCGCGTAGGCGCTGAAGGTCTCCACGTAGCGTCTCTGCCCCTCGGCGTAGACCGTATCGAAGGCGAGGGAGGACTTGCCGCTGCCGCTGACCCCGGTAATGACGGTCATGGCCCCCAGGGGCAGACGGAGGTCGATGTGCCTGAGGTTGTTCTGGTAGGCATCCTCGATGATGATGGATGTGCCGTCCGCCATGGTCTCCTACAACGTTGTCACTGCGCGCGGGACCGTCCGGGGAACTCGGACCCGTCGGCGGATCGCGGGTTGCGCGGGCAGGCTCGGGCGGAGTGCGGATTTGCATTCCGGTACGGGCCGCACACATTGGGGCAGGCAGGTCACGATGTCAGTCACGGCGGACAGCATCCGAGCGGCGCGGTGGCCCGGGGCCCTGTGGCGTCAGGCGGGCCCGGCCACGCTGACCGCCCTGGGACTGGTGGCGGCCGCGGTGGTGCTGCAGGTGCTGGGGCGCGCCTACCTGCAGGTGTTCGCCATGAATGTCAGCATGGTGACCTTTGCCCTGACGCTGACCATCTACCGAAGATACCGCGACTGGCGCGTGCTGCCCCTGGCTCTGCTGTTTTTCTGGAACACCTTCCAGCAGACCGTGATGGCCCTGGCAGAGAATGCCGCGGCAAGGCCTCCGGCCTGGATTTCGTGGCTGTCGGCGATGCCCCTGGTGGCGCCGACGGTCCTCGGTTTTGCGGCCGTGGTCTTTCTGTGGCGGGTGTTCGAGGTGCAGTTCGACCTGCAACGGCGGGAGGAGCAACTGGCCGAACGGATGCGGCAGAGCCAGAAGCTCGAGAGCCTGGGTATCATGGCCGGCGGCATCGCCCACGACTTCAGCAATCTGCTGACCACCATCCTCGGCAATGCTGCCCTCATCGACATGCGCGCCGGTGAGGACGCCGACACCGCGGAGTGTGCCCGGGCCATCACGGCGGCAGCCGAACGGGCCGCCACCATCAGCCGGCAGATGCTGGCCTACTCCGGCTGCGGCAAATTCCGGGTCGAGCAGACGACCTTGCCCCGCTTGGTCCAGGACTGCCGGGCCTTGCTGGAAGCCTATGTTCCGGGTGGGACCTCCCTGCGCATCGAGACGGAAGGCGACGGCCCCGTCATCACCGGCGACGTTTCCCAGCTCGAGCAACTCCTGGTCAACCTGGTGACCAATGCCGCCGAGGCCGTCACCGGCAAGGGGACCATTGTCGTGCGGACGGGCGTTCTCGATGCCGACGAGGTCCTCCTGGCCAACGGCGCCAACACCGACCCCCTGCCGCCGGGCCGCTACGCGGAACTGCGCGTCGAAGACGACGGCGAGGGGATGGACGAGGCGACGGCGGCCCGGGTGTTCGACCCCTTCTTCAGCACCCGCGCGGTGGGCCGGGGCATGGGCTTGGCCGCGGCCCTCGGGATCGTGCGCGGACATCACGGCACCATCCGCGTCGGCAGTACGCCGGGGCGGGGCACGTCCGTCCAGGTGCTGCTGCCGGAGTCCAGCGTGGACGTACCGGACGGCGCGGAGTCCTGACCAGCCGCGGGGCTGTTCCAAGATCGGGCGGATCGGTTCCCGCCGCCACTGTCCTTGCGGCAGTGGAGCGCCGATTCGGGTAGGGGGGCACGGCCGCGCCCCCTCCCGGCCCTCCTATCGGCGCTCCCCCGGGCGGCAGCCCTGCCGTCCTGATTGAACACATCTCGCCTCGATACCCCCGGTTTTTCCGCACCACTGCCGCGGATGAGAGGACCAGGGTCTGCATGGAAGAGCACGCTCAAGTCGGTGGAGCGTAGGGTTTTACCCTATGGGTTGGTGGGTTTCGACCCCATAACGGATGCTCCCGAAGCAGCCTATACTGTCCTTCATGATAGGCCCTCCAAGTTCAAGGCGGCGTCTGGCAGAACCCCGTGTCTGCCTGAGAAGAAGTGCATCCAGAAAGAAGGAGAACGGACCATGACGAGCAGGATGAAGAGCATTCTGGGGATTGTGACGGTCGCAGCGGTTGGCAGCGTGACCACGCTCGGTTGCCGGCCGAAGTCCGACTCGGAGTCGTCCGGAGTGGGGCAGCGCACCGGCGCCGCCATCGATCGGGCGACGGAGAAGACCGTAGACACGGCGAACACCGTCGCGGACAAGACCGTGGATGCCGCCAAAGCGACCATGACGGCGACCAAGGATGTTGCCGGTGCCGTAGTCGAGAAGACCGGCGAAGTCTTGGAGAAAGCCGGCACGGCGGTCGAGAAGACCGGTGCCGGCATGCAGAAGTAGAGCATGGAGAAGGCGGAACGCCCATGAGGCACTCAAGCGGCTCTCCAGGAACGTGGCCGAGAGGTCCCTGGTTACCAATCTCGTCACCGACACTCAGGAAGTGACCAGCGTGAAGGACCAGATGACAAGAGAACAGGCCATGACCAGGCAGACCGCCGGGTCGTTGCCGGGTGGCGCCGAACTGGCCGCTCCCGCAACGTTTCCAGGTACAACAAAAGGAGGAAGAACAGATCCACACGATCGAGAAGTTCGAGAGAAGAAGCGGAAGCAACGCAACCAGGGAAGCATCATCAGCGAAGGAAGCATCATGAAATCGACATCTGCAACCGGAAGAACCACCCCCGGCATCCTGGCCGTGGCGGTCTGCATCGGCGTGCTGCCGGTACTCTACAGCATGACCGGGTGCTGCAACCGCGCCAAGCCTGCCGCCCAGGCCAGCTTGCAGCCCTACACCAGTCCACCCAGCCAGCCAGCCGTCGTGCCTCAGGAGTCGTCGTATGTCAGTTTTGTCGGACCGCGCGGTCCGACAGGACCGACGGGTTCGGCTGGCGCGCAAGGCGCCGTTGGGGCGACCGGCGCACCGGGTGCCGGCATCGTCGGTCCGGCTGGCGCACAGGGCGCGACCGGACCGGTGGGCGTGCAAGGCCAGGTCGGGGCGACGGGCAGTCAAGGCGCCAGCTTTGTGGGCCCTGCCGGCGTACAAGGGCCCACGGGGCCCACGGGCGATCGCGGTGCTGTTGGTCCGACCGGTGCTGCCGGTCGAGTGATGGTCGGTTCTGCGGGTGAGACCGGTGCCGTCGGTGCTACCGGTGCCCAGGGTGCCGTCGGCGCCACGGGCGCGCGCGGCGCCAGCGTGGCCGGCATCGCCGGTCCGATGGGCCCGACCGGTGCTGCCGGTGCCCAAGGCGCCGTTGGCGCCACGGGCGTTCAAGGCGCGAATATCGTTGGGCCGCAAGGTCCCGCCGGTCCTGCCGGACCAACCGGAGCGCGAGGCGAAACGGGCGCCATGGGCGCGACAGGTGCGACGTTGGTCGGCCCGACTGGCCCCGCCGGTTACGCCGGCGCCACCGGAGTGCAAGGCGTCGTCGGGATGACCGGTGCCCAAGGTGGCACTACGGCCGGACCCGCAGGTGCTGCCGGGCGCGTCGGTGAGACCGGAGCGCAAGGCGTTGTCGGGCTGGCCGGTGCCCAAGGTGGCACTACGATCGGCCCCGCAGGCGTCGCCGGGCGTGCCGGCGAGGTCGGCGCGCAGGGCGCCGTCGGCGCCACAGGCGGCCAGGGTGTGGTTGGCATCGTCGACCGCTGGACATTGTATCGCGATCTGCGGTTCGCCGTGAACCAGTCGTACCTGCAGGCTTCCGAGAGTGGCAAGCTGACCGAAGTCGCCCGCTACCTTCAGGCGAACCCGTCCATGAAGGTCGGGATTGACGGTTCCATGAATCCACGCGGCACGGAACAGCACAATCAGGGCGTGATCGATCAACGCGTCAGCGCGGTTCGGGATGCGCTGATCCACGCCGGCGTGCCGTCAGCGAAGATCAGTGTCGGCCCGTTCCGTGACGCGCGATTCGCGCGTGACGGTCAACTCGCCGTGCTGATCCGCACCGACAACTAGCAACCCAGGAGCGTTTGTCGCACGGAGTCCCCTCTGCGCGGAAGTGCAGAGGGGGCTCCGCTTGTAGCGGCAGAACGCACAGAAACAAGGAGAGACAACAATGAGCGTCGGGACCATAGTGCTTATCGTGCTGGTTCTTCTCCTCGTGGGTGCGTTGCCCGCCTGGCCCCACAGCAGGCGCTGGGGGTACTACCCAACCGGCGGGATCGGTCTCGTGATCCTCATTCTCCTCGTGCTGTTTCTCATGGGCCGGCTCTAGCCTGACCCCGTCCAGGATGGGGTCTCCCGCCTCGTACCCGTTTCGCGTTCTCGCGCTTGTCGCGGTCGATCGCGAAACGGTTGCCAGGCGCGGCAGGCCGCGCTCCGGGGTGGGTCGGGACGGCAGAGTTCTGGACGTCGCGACCGGCTCTTCCCGAGGAGTGGGGTACGGCCGCGCCTCCTCCCTGCCCTCCTATCGGCGCTTCACCGGGGCAAGCCCGGCGGCGGCGCTTGGGATCTTGAAACAGCCCTGCCTCTGTCCCGGGGCGCATGTCAGCTCCGTAGGTCCCTCTCCCCAGACCCGTACGAGGCGCAATGCGCTACCCTCGTAGAAGGCTGCTCCAAGGGACGCATGGTGACGGGCCAGGTAGGTCGCGCGAGCCGAGCGCGACTGTCTTGCGGTAGGTCGCGCGAGCCGAGCGCGACG
>JAFGRS010000172.1 GCA_016935045.1 Lentisphaeria bacterium
CGTCGTGTCCCTCCGCGTCTCCGGCTTGGAGGTAATGGGCATCGTTGGTCGCTACGCAGCCCACGCCGAACTCGCGCCCCAGGCGCATCAGGACCGCGTTCACGGCAGCTTCGTTCTGCACCAGTTCCCGCTGCGAGGCGTTGCCGATGGCGGCGGGCGCAACGCCGGGGGGGGCGTGGTACTGGAGTTCGAGGTAGACGTTCTCCCGGCCGAAGACGTCGATGAAGAAGGCGAGGGTTGCGCGGGCCTGGTCCTCCCGCCCTCGGAGGATGAGTTCGGGGATCTCGCCGGCCACGCAGGCCGTCAGGCAGAGGAGGCCGTCGTGGTGCTGCCGCAGGGCTTCCCGATCGATGCGGGGCCGATAGTAGTGACCCTCGTCGCTCCAGGCGATCCGGTTCAGCCGGCAGAGACTCTGGTAGCCGCCGTAGTCCTTGGCCAGAAGCACAAGGTGGAAGCGGGTGGTGTCCGTATGGTCGGCAAGGCCGCTGGGAGTCATGTAGAACTCGCAGCCGACGATGGGCTTGATGCCGTGGTCCTGCGCCGCCCAGTACAGGTCCAGAGCGCCGAACATATTGCCGTGGTCGGTCACGGCGACAGCCGTCTGGCCCAGCGCCGCAACCCGGGCACAGAGCCGGTCGATGCGGCAGGCGCCGTCCAACATGCTGTAGTCGGAATGGACGTGGAGGTGAACGAAGGGAACGCTGCCGCCATCCCCCTGCCGCGGGCCTGCCGCCCGGGGCGCCGGTTCCTTGGCGGCAAGGGTTTCCATCACTTCGGCCGCCGACTCGTCCTCGTCGGCAGAGATGGGCAATCCCAGGTAAGAGAACAAAGGCGTGGCAGAGGGATGTGTCGGCGCCATCGATCGGGGTCCTCGGGCGGCTTGCGGGGTGTCATATCACTGTCGGAAACAGTAACCCCGCCACCACCCGAGTCCACAGCAGAAGCGCAAAAAACCGCGCTCCGTCAGAGATAGCGCAGGAAGTCCATCACCAGGCGGAACACCAGGGCGCCGGCGCCCAGAAACGCCAACACCGCGGCCGCGGCCGCCAGCGTGCTCGGACCCGCCGCCGCCGCCACCGGCCTCGGGATCGGCAGTGCCGCCCCCTCCGCCTGAGGGGCGGCCTCGGTCTCGACCCCGGTCTCGGCGGCCGCCTCCGGTTCCTTCTCCGACCTCAGCTTCAGACCCCGCTTGCCCACGGCAACGGTCTTGCCGGCCTGCAGTGCAATGGTCGCCTTCGAGGAAGCATCTTCCTCCGGGGCTTCCCCGGGCATCGGCGGCACCGCCGTCGTTGCCGCTGCCTCGGGAGGTTCGGCGGGGACCTCCACGACCGGGAGCGTGACCGGGGGCGTGCCCTCGAGCTTCTTCAGGCGCAGGGTTGGCCTGGGCGCCGCTTCGTCCCTCGGGGGCGCCTCGCCGACCCGCGTCTCCTCCTCGGGAGACACCTCCTGAACCGGGGCGGCCGGGGGCTTGATCTTGACCGTGGCCCCCGAACCCGCCTCGGATACCGGCATGGGCCGGATCCCCGGGCGCACCTTCAGCGTCGCGGTGGCCGACTTCTCGGTCCCCGTCGCCGCCGGCGCTGGCGCCGGTGGCGCGGCGGTGGGCGGCCGGATCTTGAGCGTTGCGGTCGCCTCCTTGCTCTGCGCCGGCTGCGGCGGAGTCGAACGGAGAGCGGACGAGGGCGGCGGCGCGCTGGCCGGTGGCCGGATCTTCAGGGTCGCCGTGGCCGCCTTGGTGGTAGCCTCGGCGGCGGCAGGAACCGCGCCCTCACGGGTGGGACGCTTGATCTGCAGGCGGATGGTCGAGGTGCCCGTGTCCTCGAAGGCGGGGGCGCTCTGGGTCTCGTCCAGACCGGTCTCCTGAACCGTTTCCTCCGCCTCCTCGGCGGGGGCGGCCTCGGGCGCCGCGGCTGCCGGGGAAACCTCCTCCGGCGCCGCCACCTTGATGGTCGACGTGCCCTTCTTGATCTCCAGGGCCCCACCGGACCCCTTCGGCGGGGGAGGCGGAACCGCCAGCGTCTCGCCGGCCGGCTTCTGCGCCTGGCCAGCCGTAGGCACGACGTTCGGGAGATCCTGGCGCGCGCTGCGAACCACCTTCAGGTGAACCGTCTCGGTACGCTTCTGAGGGGTGGCCCCCGGCGCCGCGGGAGCAAGAGCCGCCGCGGTCTCGTCGGAAGACTGCACCCGCCGCAGCTTCCCCGTTGCCGTATTGCGCAGGGCCATCGGGTCCGCAATCTGACCCGTGCCACCCGACTCCGTCGGCGGCGGGGGCGGCGCCGGCGGCACCGCCACGGTCTTGGCGGCGTCGTCCTCTCCCGTGTCCACACGACGCTGACGACTGGTTTCGGTCTTGAGACGGCTGGTCTCGGTCTTCTTGAGCTTGAGCTTCAGTTTGCTCGGCACGCTGTCCGCCATCACTCAGCTCCCGTCTCTGGCGCGGCCCCGGAACCCCGGAAAACCGCACAACCACGCCCAAACACCGCCGCGAAGGCAACGGCACAGGCCCTGCAATCGATCTCCATTATCTTACACCATACCCGTGTTCGGGCTCCGGTGCAAACGGAAAACGCGGCAAGACGCAAGGCCTCCGTGGAGTCTGCCGCCAACGACACCATGATGCTCGCGAGCTTTCCGGCGAGACATTGGAGCGCGAGCGTACCGCGAGCCTTTGGTTCATTCGCACCCCCCCCTGGAACCCGCCGTGTCCGGAAAACGGTCCCTTGGGGTCTTTGCCTCCTCTTCCGCCGTCGCGGTGTATGCTATGGGAGTCAGGCGGGTGGCCTGGCCGGAAAGGACCCCGGTGCGCTGCAGGTCGGGGGCAGGGCGGACCCGTTGGTGCAGGCCGCCTCCCACGCCGGGCGGCGGCAGGGGGTGATGGTCGTGTCGGCAGGGGCGGTCGCGTCTCCTGCCGGGCCCCATCCGATTGCCCCGATGAATCCATGGAGAATCCATACGTCTCGGAATTGCTACACGTCTCATTGCGGTGCAAGGACCATGGACCATGGACCATGGACCATGGACCGATGCGGAGTGCCGGAGCCGTTTGACCATGTTTGAACGCTTGAATGGCAGC
>JAFGRS010000941.1 GCA_016935045.1 Lentisphaeria bacterium
ACACTCCCCTGACGCCGTCATCGTGGGAACACCGTCGCGTGCGGCCGCGGCGGACGGGATTCACTTCTGTTGCGGTTCGAGGCGGATGTTGTCGAGATGGAAGGCGCCGGCGGCGTCCCCTTCGCAGCAGAACCCGAACCAGTGCAGGGCCCGGCACTCCGGGTTGCAGGGCAGGTCGGTGAAGGTGATTGTCTCGGCTCCGGCCGGGGTCACGTCCAGGCGGAATCGGCCTCCCTCGCCGGGTTCCATGCTCCACTGGAAGGCGAAGTGCACCCAGGCATGCAGCGGCAGGCGCGCCAGCTCACGTTCTCCCGAGACCAGGAGTCCATCGGGGCGGACGCGGACACTCGGGCCGACGCGGTACGGCGCGTTGGCGTCGCGCCACTCGTGGAAGAACTGTGTTCCTCCCTCGAAGCAGGCGTCGAAGCTCCCCGTGACACGGCCGGCGGTGTAGCCCGGGCGGAAGTACAGGTGCGGGTCCCAGGGGTGTTTCTGTCCCGGCCGGTCGACGAGTTTGAGGCTGTGCCGGCCGCCGGCGGCGCGTTCGTCGGTGACGCGGGCGGTTGCCTCCTTCACGTTCGCGTCTTCGTGCGTCTCGGCGCCGAAGCACTTCTCCCCGACCGGGAGGAGTTCGAAGTCCTCGCGGATCGGGCTGGGAGGGGGTGGAGGAGGCGGCGGCGGGAAGGCGCGGGGCAGGGGCTGTGGTTCGGCGGCGTCCGTCGGGGTCTGTCGTCCGAAGCCGTCGAGGCGGAAGGGCTGGAAGCCCAGGGCCAGGGCGGGACTGTCGGGGGCGAGGCGGAAGTCGCCTGCCGCGGGGTCCGCGAAGCCCGGGTCGGCCACCATCGAACCCTCGTCGTGACCCTTGGCTTGCCACTCTTCCAGCGTCAGCCCGCCCGGGAACCGCACCGGCTCCCCACCCGTGTGCCAGTACAGGTTGCGGTGCAGGGCGAACCCGCCCGCAGCCCAGTTGCCGTGCATCACGGATCCCCGGTCCCAGAGGACCAGGTTCCGTTCCAGGGTGAACATCAGGTGTTCTTCCTGTCGGGTGCGCTGGATCTGGCCGATCCGGGCAAAAGCCAGGATGTTGTTCCGGACCACGTTCTCCCTGCCGTAGTGCTGGTGGAAGCCGCCCGTCTTGGTACGGTAGACCAGGTTGTTCTCGGCGACGATGCCGGTGCTGCCCTCGTCGAAGTAGATGCCCCAGCCGCCGTAGTCGAACGAGTCGATGTCATGGAAGCAGTTGTGCTCGATGCGGGTCCCGGGCGAGAGCCCGAGCGTGTAGATGCCTCCCATGTCGCTCAGGACGCCCTGCCCGATGGTGTGGACATGGTTGTGACGGATGATGTTGTGGCTCGCCGGCGTGGGCTGGTAACCCCAGGTCCAGCCCACCGACAATCCGGAGTAGTAGAAGTCGAAGATGTCGTTGTGCTCGATCAGGTTGTGTCCGGAGAGTCCGATCCAGACGCCGATTCCGGCGGGGTGGAGCCGGCCGCCTTGTGCGATGGTGTTGTTGCGGATGGTGACGTGTCCGGTCTCTGGCGAATCCGCGCCTCTTCCCCAGCCCTCGCCCACGCGGATGCCGCCGGCGCCGATGTGGCGGATGTCGCAGTCCTCGATGTGGACGTACTGGCAGCCCTCGCTCAGGTCGAGGCCATAGGTGGCCACCTGGCGGATGGAGCAGCCGTGGAAGGCGAGGTCGCGGACGCCGCTCGCGAAGACTGCGCCGCGCAGGGCGGATTCGGCCTGGGCGCAGCTATAGCCGGCTTCGGGCAGGACCCAGTTCGTGTGGGCGAAGGCGAGGCCCTCGAAGCGGATGTGGGAGACCCAGGTCCCCAGCTTCGCATCGCCCCGGATATCGAGGAGCCTCTCCAGGCGGGGCGCGACCACCTCGGCGGTGGCGGGATCTTCTCCGGGCAGGGGCAGGTAGGTCAGCAGGCCGCTGGCGCGGTCGAGGTACCACTCTCCGGGTCGATCGAGGGCCTCGCGGACGTTCTCCACCAGGAAACGGTGTCCCCGGCGCAGCCCTGCCCACCAGGAGTTGGCGCAGGTCGGCCCCGTGAAGCTCACGACACCCGCCTCGGGGTCGACCGTCGCCGGACGCAGCCGGGACATGCCCCAGTAGTGGAAGCAGAGGACTTCGACGTCGGCCAGGTTACGCCAGCCGGGGTCCAGGTCGCCGACACGGAACCCGAAGCGGTCGGGTGCTCCCCCCGTGCGGCTGGGAGGCAGCTCCTTCTGGATGTGGTAATACCCCTCCCGAGGCAGCCGGGGGCGTTGTCGGCACTCGCCGTTGACGAAGAGCTGGCAGAACGACCATTCGCCCCGGGCCACCTCGGGAAGATGCACCTCCCAGCGCCCGTCCCGAACCTGCCACCCGGAGATGCGCCTGCCGCCGCTGATCCGGGGTTTCTCGCCCGGCCATGCCGTCCAGACGACCGGCGCCCGGGCCGTGCCGGAATCCTCCGGCCCCAGCCGCCAGGGGGCGGCGAGCACGTATGTCCCCCCGCGCAGCGCCACCGTGACGGGACTCTCGCGTCCCGGTTCCCGGTGCAGGAGAGTGCGGACCGCTTCCCCGGCTCTGACCAGAGTCGCATAGGGGGCGTCGGGGGTGCCTCGGCCGGTCGTGTCGTTGCCATCGGGCGCGATGATGATGTCGGCGGCGCGCCCGGGCGTGAGCACTCCCGCCGCCGTCAGCAGACTCCCGCTCACAATCTTGCGCATGGCAGGCATCCTCCGGGTCACTCCTGCGCTTCAGGCCTCGGCGACGCGCATCGCGATGTCGGCCCACTGGGACAGGCGTTCGGGGTGATAGCAGACGGTGCTGATGTCCTTGAGAATGAACTCGACGGGACAGCCGTGGCGGCGGCAGATCTCCCTTGTGGCCTGCAGGTCGCGGCGCACGGTATCGGCGGGAAAGCTCTCCGTCGCCACGAAGGCCGGGTTGGGCTTGCGCGAGTAGACGAAGTCGCCGTGGATGGCCTCGGCGCCGCGCTCTTCGTCGGCCCAGGGACTCATGGAGACTTTGCGCACATGGGGGATGAGGCGGACCTCGTTCATCTTGAGGTCGAGGGGGTCGCAGCAACCGTAGTACACCAGGCCGAAGCGTGCGCAGATGCGCGACGCATAGTCCACCTCGAACTCCCGGAACATCGCGGGGGAGACGGTGGAGAACATCTGCGCCAGGCCGAACATCCACAGGTCCCGGGTGCGGGGCTTCCCGGGGTCGTACCCCGGCGCGGGGAGTTCGTCGGTGTACGCCCCGGTGCAGTGGACGAGGCTCTGGGGCTGACAGAGGAGGCCCTGTTCTTCGAGCTGGTCCAGCATGCTCAGGTAGCCTTCGGTCACGCGGCCCACCAGGCGGTGCACGTAGTCCGGCCTGTCGATGATGGCAAAGAGAGCGTTCTGCACGCCCATCCAGGTGCTGATGGGGTCCCAGAGGGAGAGGTACGGGTCGGCGCCCCAGGGGCGCACTTCGAGCAGTCCGTCGAAGAGGTCATGGGCGACCTCGAGGCGGCGGCGGGTCTCGGCGGGGTCATGGGAGATCCGGGGCATGCGGATCTTCTCGAGGTCGTCCTCGGTCTCGAACTGGTTCGTGTACATGTGCCCCACCACCGAGTTCGTCGGGTCGCTCACCGCCCGCTCCTCCTGCACCCGGATGCCGAAGCCGGTGTTGCGGATCGCCTTCGGCACGGTGAGGAAGGGCTCCACCACCATGTCCACCCGGAAGTGGTTCCACTGGTAGAGGAGGCGGCGCAGGCGGCCCTCGTATCCCCGGCATTCGGGGTCTTCGCAGCGGGGCACGACATCGTCGCCCATCTCGTTCCAACACACCTGGTCGATCATGACCATGGGCCGCTCGGGCCGCAGCGCATTGAGGCGACGCCAAAGCCGACGCTTCTCCTCCTGCACCGGCATGGCCGCGATCCCGGCGACCCGGGACGCCAGGCCCCGGAGGATTTCCCTGTCCCTGCGGTTCACCATGGCCATTCTCCCGGGAACACTCTTCCTCGCCTTCCGGTCTCGCAGAGCGCGGCTGGTGGCGCGGCGCCCGGCGCACATCCCGAGGCCGGGCGGTACGGCATGGATCCGACAGCCGCCGGGAGCGCGGGTGCCGCGGAGGTCGAAGCCTTCATCCGTCCGTTCTCCTGCATCGCGCTTCCGGGGATTCCAGTACGATGACCCAGTCCTGGTAGATCGGCAGTCTCGGGCAGGGCAGTTCCCAGCGCCCGTCCGCCGCGGGATCGACGGCACCAAGGGGCGTTTCCTCGCCCGTGACGGGATCGAAGAGGCAGGCGTGGTAGTGCGCTCCCGCTTCGAGGCCGGTCATGGTCGGCTTGCCCCAGGCCAGAGGTGCGTAGACGATCCGCACGGTCCCCGGAATTCCCCCTGCGTAGGGAAGCTGGTAGTCCTCTTCCGTCCAGTGGGGCCGGACCCATTCGGGGTGGGCCTCGAAGCGCCACCATTCGTAGCGTTCCAGCAACCGTCGCGCCAGGCCGAGTTGGCGCGATCCGGGCAGTTGTGCCGCCTCGCGCCACGGGGTGTGGCCCCAGGACATCCCGTGCGGCGACGGGCCGTAGGGCTCCTCGGCCGAGTTGAGCTGCCAGATGCCGTTGGCGCCGTAGGTGTGGCCGCAGGTGCCCGAGAGCACGCCGGCCCAGAACATCAGCCGTTGCACCTCTTCGCGGCAGCAGGCGCCGATGCCCTCGTAGCACACCTCCGAGTTGATGACCGGGAGGCGCGGCAGGCGGGCACGCGCGGACGAGACCAACCGCACCGTGTTGGGCAGACTGCGGCGGTCGCCATGCCCCGTCTGCAGCA
>JAFGRS010000942.1 GCA_016935045.1 Lentisphaeria bacterium
GGCGTAGCCTAACCATGTGGATCGCAGGGCGCGCGCACGGGGAACCCCCGGAGAAGACGCGCTGGAGCCCGCCGACTGCCTGTGCGTTGTACCTGTCTGCGTCGCGGACGCGACAGGCAGGCGCAGACAGATCCTCGGCGGCATACCGAACGGACGCAGCTGCAGCGGCGGACGACCGGCGCCGGCGGGAACGCTGCAGGAATGGGCGTTCACCTGGCGCACGCCGGTGAGTTCTGGTTGACCGACCGACATGGCCCGGGTGCGGCGGTACCGTTGCCCGGGGGCCTGCTTCAGGAGAATGGACGATGCAGTACATGACGGTTGTGCAGGAGCTTTTCCGCGAAGGGGGACCGATGATGGTCGTCCTCGCGATCTGCTTCTTTCTCATGCTGGCCGTGGTCATCGGGAGGGTCTTCCACTTCCACCGGGCCCAGATCGATGTGCATGAATTCATCCGCGGACTCTACAACATCCTCAAACGAAACCGCATCGCGGAAGCCGTGGCAATCTGCGACGATACCCCCGGACCGGTCGCCCACGTCGTGCGAGCCGCCATCCTCCACGGAGACCGCGACGAAATGACCATGCGGCGGGCCGTCGAGGAAGTCGGCTTCCAGGAAGTCCCGCGCCTCGAAAAAAACCTCCGCCTCCTGGCCACCATCGGCTATATCGCGCCACTGCTCGGACTCCTCGGCACCGTCAGCGGCCTGCTGCGCGTCTTCGGAGAGATGCAGGGCAAGGGACACTTCGTGGAAACCATCCGGCTGGCCCAATACGTCAAGGAGGCCCTCGTCACCACCGGCGCCGGCCTGCTCGTCGCCGTCGTGGCAGTGGCCGCCTACAACTACCTCGTCGGACGGGTCGAGGCCCTCGTCCTCGATATGGAGAAGGCGGGCAGCGAGGTGATCTACTTCCTGCTGCGGAACCCCATCTCCCTCGAAGCGCCTGCCAGCGAAGGCATGGCCCCGGAAACGACGGGCGGAGAACACGGTGCGAACGAAGATACACCTTAAGCCGATCTCGGGCTGCGCGCCCCTGGTGCCACTGGTGGATGTGTTCTATATCCTCCTTGTCTGCTTCATGATCAGCAGCTCCCTGGTGTTCTGGCCCGGAACCAAGGTCGAGACATCGCTGCGGCTCCCCCGAGCCCGGGTCAGCAGCATGGGGGAAGCGGACAAGCTGGTCGTGACCATCACCCGCTCGGGTCAGGTGTTCTTCAACGACCGCAATGTCGCCTGGGAAGACCTCGAACGGGAACTGTCGCAACGCGTGCACGACAGCAGGACAGCCGCCGCCAACCGCCTGGGAGGCGAAACCGGCAACGGCGGCGACAAGGGGCGCCACCCCATGCTGGTCCTCCGGGCAGATCGTGAGATCGCCTACGAGCAGTTCTTCGATGTCATGACCCTCGGGCGCTCCCTCGGCTTGGATGTATGGCTGGTATCGGATTCCTCCGACACCGGCGTGCGCACAGCCCCACCCGTCCTGGGAGATGACCTTGATTAGGCGCCGGAAACGCGGCGGAACCGGCTCCTCGCTGCTGGCACTGCTGACGGCCCTCGCGCCCCTCGCCGGCGCCTCGGCCGTCTGCGCCCTGATGTACTACGGCCTCCGGGTCAGACCCTTCATACCCCGTACCGAGGAAATCCACGACCAGACGCAGTGCGTCCTCGTGTCGCCGTCTCAGTCGGCCGGCATCAGCCAGTGGGAACGGGACCTCTACACCTGGGCTGACCTCAGGGACCCGACCATGCTGGTACTGCCCAACGAGAAGCTGGGATTCAGCAAGGAACGCGGCCGTGAGCCGCGTCCCGTGCCGGCCACGCTGCCGCTCCACCGCGGCGGCTTTCAGGCCTACGCCGAACACCGCCCGGACGCCATTGCCCTGCCGCGCCAATCCGAACCGCTGGCGGCCACGCTGGCCCGATTCTGGCGCCCGGCTGCGCCGCCCCCGCCCGAGCCCATCCTCATCCGGCCCCTCGATCGGGGCGTGTTCTGGCGGGACCCGGACGGAAGTCTCCTGCCCGAAGCCCCCGCCGTGAGCGAGGAGGACGTGCGCGGCGCCATCGCGGCGGGCGTCTTCCCCAAGTACCCGACCAGCATCGAGGTGGCACGGTTGACACAGCCCGCCGCCCCACTCCGGGTCAAGGTGGCGCGCAGCTGCGGAAACCTGGCACTCGACAGCCTGGCGGTGGAGGCCCTCCGGCGGGCCGTGGGAGCTACAGCCCTCGATGAACACTACGGACGCCTGCAGGGAGCCCTGCCGGGATTCTACCCGGCCCCCGGCCAGAACCGGGTCGTCGAAATCGAGTGGTGGCCCGGCTCCGAGGCCGAAGGCGGTGCGCTGCCCTGACCGTCTCCGTACACCGTACCCTCCCGAGAGGACACACATCGGCCATGATCGAGATCGAACTCCACCACGCCTTCGTCCTGCTCACAGCCATCCTCTTGGCCCTGCTCTACAGCCTCTCCCTCTATGACGCCTGGCGGGCCCGCGTCCGGGGCTGGGACCTGACCGAGGATCAGCTCGGCGAGTGCGTCCGCTGCCACACGGTCTTCATCGCGGGCCGCAGCGAAACCGTCATCCGCTGTCCCCGCTGCGGCAGCCTCTGCCCGTCTTCCCGCCGGGGCGATAGCGCCTCGAGAACCAAGGGACGTTGACCCCGTACGGAGAAGAGAACGGAGGGCAGACCCCGTGCGCATCATCGGCGGCAGGGCCGGAGGGATCCATCTGCGGGTTCCTCCGGGAGACCGGGTCAGGCCGACGGCCGACCGGGTCAAGGAGGCCCTGTTCGCCTCCCTCGGCACCATCGAGGGCCGCGTCGTTGCGGACCTGTTCAGCGGCACAGGCGCTCTCGGACTCGAAGCCCTCAGCCGGGGAGCCCGCACCGTCCTCCTCGTGGAACGGGACCGGGCTGCGCTGGCGGTGCTGCGCCAGAATGCGGCACGGGTCCTGCAGGCCATGGACGAACGTGGCGACGCGCTGCGGATCCTGGCGGCCGATGTGGCACGCCTCCCGCGGCTGCTCGCCGACTGGGCCGGCACCGTTGACCTCATCCTGGCCGATCCTCCCTATCACCCCGCGCCACGGGACTACGGCGCCCCCGACCTCCTTCGTGACCCCTCCTTCGCCGAATGGGCGCGCGCCGCGGACCTGGTCCTCGAACACGCCGTCGGCACGGCACTGCCATGGTTCCCCGAGGGAGCCTGGTTCCCGCAGCGACAGAAACGCTTCGGCGACCTCATGGTCAGCTTCGCACAGCAACGCCGACAGAATGCGGGACCGATCGACGCGGCGCGGCGCACTGAGGAACCCCAACCCCTCCGCACCAAAGACGCAGACACCCGCACCATACCCCCGGGCCACGCCATGAACCGCACACCAGAACGCCCTGACCTCCGCTGCCGCTTCCGCGGCGACTACCCCGCCCGGCGGCTGCCGCGCCTGCCGGCAGCGGCCCCGTCCTGCCCTTTTTGCCTGCCTGTGCTTGCATGGGGACAGCCTGGCGCTATGGTGAACGATCATTGACACGTCCCGGTCCTGGATCCGGGGGGATGTGTGTCTGTCGCTACCAGTCTGGAAAGGGTATGAACATGGTACGTGTACGGGTGATTCTGGCGGTCGTGTTGGCAGTGGGTATCTACGGCTTTGCGGCCGTTGCGCAGGACGCCGCCCCCGGGGCGGCGCCGGCCATGGCCGCCGAAGGCCAGGAAGAAGCGGATGAAAAGGACCTTCAGAACAAGCTGCTGCCCCTGACCGAGATGGAAACCGCATTCAAGAAGGCCCTCGTGACCCGCAACCGCCTTGCCACCTTCGTCCAACAGCAGGAACAGAAGCTCAAGGAGGTCGAGAGCGAAGACGAGAAGATGCAGATCCGCAAGGATATCGGCGCCGCCCGCAAGCGCCTGCAGACCCTCAGTGTCGCCATGGACGTCATCTTCGGGATCGGTGGGTCGCGACAGTACAACTATGATGAGGTCACGAGCACGATCTACCTCCGTGTCGGCACCGCCGAGGAAGTCTTCGTACGGGCCATTCGGGCTCGCGATCTCTACACCAAGTTCATCGCCGAACAGAAGGCCGCCCTCGACAAGGAAACCGACGAGGCCAAGAAGAAGGAAATCCAGGGCAAGGTCGATGAGGGCACCCGCCGCTGGCAGCTGGTCGCCGCCTCCCTCCAGCAGATCTACGGCGTGACCCCGAAGCGCGACTACTCCTACAACCCCAAGAACTCGACACTCTACCTGAAGGTCTCCGAAAACGAATTGGAAAAACTCAAGGCCCAGCTCGAGAAGCTCCAGGAAGAACGCCGGGCCAAGGAAGGCGAAGCCGCGGCCGGGGAGAAGGCCGGCCAGTAACGCCCCCAGTCCCAACGGCCCGAAACGTCGGCGGCCCACAGCGGACAGCCTCCCACGAGGCTGTCCGCTGTGTTTTCTACGCTTGCGGTCCCCCCTCGTCATGCTATAGTCCAAGGCGCGTGAAACGCTTTGTCGCGGAGAGGTGACAGAGTGGACGATTGTGCAGCACTGGAAATGCTGTGTCCCGTTTCCGCGGGACCCAGGGTTCGAATCCCTGCCTCTCCGCCA
>JAFGRS010000943.1 GCA_016935045.1 Lentisphaeria bacterium
CCGCGCTCCCTCACCCCGAATCGGCGCTCCACTGCCGCAAGGGCAGTGGCGGCGGGAAGCGATTCGACGGATCTTGAAACAGCCCTGTCTGCTCTGGCGGGAGGCTTGATCTTGCCTGCGCCGCGGTGTATTGGTTGTCGAAGTGGACGTCCTCTCGGCAAGGACGACGGGGGAAACGTGCCTATGAAAGCGATCGGCATCGGGGCGCGCTTTTCGCTGGTCGTGGGCCTGTGCGCCCTGGCGTTTACCGGGCTGCTGATGTTCCACACCTGGCGGACGACCCGCCGCAACCTTGAGGAATTGACGGCTTCTCAGGCGCAGTTGGCCCTCGAATTCGCGGTCTCGGTGAGGGAGTATGCCGGCAACGTCATCCGGCCCGAGGTCCGCCGCCTGGTCCCTCCCGACGAGTTTATCGTCGAGGTCATGTCCACCTCCTATATCGCCCGCAGCGTGATGGAGGGCGTGCGCAGACGCTTCCCGGAATACGTCATCAAGTTCGCCGCCGCCAACCCCCGCAACCCCGTCAACCAGGCCGGTGCCGCGGAACTCGGCATCCTCGCCCACCTGGCCGAAAACCCGGATGTCCAGCGCTGGCATGGCGTGCTGAGTATTGACGGGAAGGAGTGCTTCGCCGTGGTGCGGCCGATGCGCACCGTGGCAAGCTGCCTCGAGTGCCATGGGCGCCCGGAGGATGCCCCCGCCGCCCTGAAGGCGATCTACGGCGCGACACGGGGTTTCCACCTCGCCGAGGGTCAGATCGCCGGGATGGACATCATTGCCATCCCCATGGACCGCATCAACGCCGCCCTGGTCGAGGGCGCAACCACCCAGCTCATCGCGGTCGTTCTGGCCCTGGCCGTGCTCTTCGGGGCCATCTTCCTTGCCTTCCAGGCCGTGGTGGGGCGCCGCATCGAGGCCGTGGCGGCCCACTTCCGGGAACGGACCCAGGCCGCGGAGGATGCCCCCATCGAACCCCTCCGCGTGACCGGCAGGGACGAGATCGGGGTCCTGGCAGAGAGCTTCAACGCCCTGGCCAGGCGGATCGGGGCCATCCGCGAGTCCCTCGAAGAGCGTGTCCGCCGGCGCACCGCCGAAATCGCCGGCGCCAATGCCGAACTCGAACGCGCCAAGAACAGCGCCGAAGCCGCCAACCGCGCCAAGAGCGATTTTCTGGCCAGCATGAGCCATGAAATCCGCACGCCGATGAACGCCATCATCGGCATGACCGAACTCGCCCTGCAGACCGAACTGACGACCGAGCAACGCGAATACCTCACCATGGTGGCCGAGTCCGCCGAGTCCCTGCTGCGCCTCCTCAACGACATCCTCGACTTCTCCAAGATCGAGGCGGGCAAGCTGGAACTCGAAGCCGTGCCGTTCCGCCTGCGCGAGAACGTCGAGCACTCGGTGCAGGCCCTCGCCCTCAAGGCCGCGGCCAAGGGACTCGAACTGACCTGCCGCGTGGCGCCGGAAACCCCCGACGGCTTCCAGGGCGACCCGGGACGCCTGCGCCAGGTGGTCGTCAACCTGGTCGACAATGCCATCAAGTTCACCGAACGGGGCGACGTGACGGTCGAGGTCGGCCTCGTCTCCCGTCAGGAGAAACACGCCATTCTCTCCATCGCCGTGCGTGACACAGGCATCGGGATCGCCCCCGAGTCCCGGCAGCGGATCTTCCGTGCCTTCGACCAGGGCCCCAACGGCACCTCCGCGGGCCGTGGAGGGACGGGTCTCGGCCTGGCCATCTGTTCCCAGCTCGCCAAGCTCATGGGGGGCGATATCTCACTCGAAAGCGAGGTGGGCAAGGGAAGCACCTTCCGCTTCACCGCGACCCTCGAGATCGTCGACGAGGACCTCTTCGCTCCCCGCCCCCCGGTGGACCACCTCGACGGCATGCGGGCCCTGGCCGTGGACGACAACCCGGCCAACCGCCGCATCCTCCTCGAAACCCTCGCCTCCTGGAAGATGGACGTCGAAACGGCGGGCGACGGCGCCGCGGCCATCGCGGCGATCCGGCGGGCAGCCGGCGAAGGACGACCCTACGACCTCATCCTGCTCGATTCCGCCATGCCCGACATGGATGGACTCACGACGGCACGCAAAATGCGTGAGGAGGACCGCGCCGGCCAGGGGGCCTGCATCCTCCTTACCTCCGCCGGGGAACACTGCAGCGCGGCGGAAGCCCGCAGGCATGGCATCAGCCGGGTCCTCACCAAGCCGGTGCCGCAGGCCGAACTGCGCCGGGCGGTCCTCGATACGGTCCGCCCCCCCCGGGCCGTCAGCGTTCCTCCTTCCGACCCGGGACCGCACCCGGAGCAACCGTTGCGTGTCCTGGTGGCCGAGGACGAGAAGGTGAACCAACGCCTGGTTGCGATCCTGCTGAAGGAACGGGGACACGCGGTCACGGTGGTCGACAACGGACGTCAGGCGGTCGAGGCCGTCCGGAGCGCCGCCTATGATGTGGTCTTGATGGACGTCCAGATGCCGGAGATGGATGGGATGGCGGCGACGACCGCGATCCGCGGCCACGAGGCAGCCACCGGCGGGCACGTCCCCATCGTCGCCATGACGGCCTATGCCATGAAGGGGGACCGCGAACGCCTCATCGAGGCCGGCATGGACGGCTACATTGCCAAACCCCTGCGCCGGGACGAGCTGTTCCGCGCCGTCGAGTGCAGGACCCCGGCGGAGAACCGGGCAGCCGAGCCCCCGGAGGCAGCCGAAACCCCCGGGGCCCGAGGCTTCGCCGCCGCGCGCTTCCTGCACAATGTGATGGGAGACATGGCCCTGGCCCGCGAATTGGTGGGCGCCTTCGGCAACGAGTACCCGAAACACCTCGCCGCCCTCCGCCGGGCCGAGCAGGCGGGGGACCGGGAGAGTATCGCCTTCCAGGCGCACGCCCTCAAGGGGATGGTGGCCACCTTCTTTGCCCACAGGGCCTACCAACTCGCCGTCGAACTCGAAAACGAGGGCCGCACAGCCGCGACCGGGCGCATCGCCGAACTCTGTGCCGGCCTGGTCGAGGCGGTCGAACACCTGAACCGGGACCTCTGCGCCTTCCTCGCGGAGGAGGAGTAGATACAGAGGGGGACAGGCACGCGCCGCGATGGGGGCACTCCGCTCCGTCCGCTCCGCGCAGGGCGCTATCCCGGTGAACCGGGGCTGTCCAACTCCATGGCCCGGTACACCTCGGTGACGTCGTCGAAGGGCGTCTGTACGCCGCGCGTCTCCTGATAGGTCTCGTGTCCCTTGCCGGCCACCAGGATGACGTCCCCCGCCCGGGCCTCGCGGACAGCCGCGCGGATGGCGTCGCGCCGGTCCACCAGGAAGGCGGCGTCCGCCTCGGGTGGAAGCCCCTGCCGGATGTCCTCGAGGATGGCGGCCGGGGCCTCCGAGCGTGGGTTGTCGCTGGTGACGATCACCCGGTCCGCCAGAGCCCCCGCAAC
>JAFGRS010000944.1 GCA_016935045.1 Lentisphaeria bacterium
AAGGGGGTGGTTCCGGCCGTCCTTGACCCGGGCACCTACTATCTGAATCCCTACCTGGTCAACGTTGTCGAGGTGACGCTGCAGAGCCAGCGCTTCGAGATGAGCGGCGAAGATGCCATCAGTTTCCTCACCCTGGACGGCTTCACGGTCCGTGTCGAGGGCACCATCGAATTCAACATCATGCGGGAAGACGTGGCCAAGCTCACCCATCAGGTGGGTGATATCGACGACATCCTGCAGAAGATCATCCTGCCCCGGGCACGCGGCTTCAGCCGCATCGAGGGCAGCAAGAAGCCCGCCGTCGACTTCATCGTCGGCGAGACCCGGCAGGAGTTCCAGGACAACCTCGAGACCCATCTGCAGACGACCTGCGAACCATGGGGGATCTCCATCAACTCCATCCTCATCCGCAACATCATCCCCCCGGACGATATCGCCGTCCTGATCCGCGACCGCGAGATCGCGGTGCAGGAAGCGCGGAAATTCGAACAGCAGATCACCCAGGCCCAGTCCAAGGCCGAACTCACCCGGCAGCAGAAACTGGCCGAGCAGAAGAAGTCCAAGGTGGACGCGGAAACCCTCAAGATCCGCGCCGTGATCGAGGCCAATCAGCGCCAGGCGGTGGACATCGTCGGGGCCCGGAAGGAACTCGAAGTGGCCACGATCCAACTGCAGGCCGCGGAGGCCAGGGCCGAAGCCATGGTCCTGGCAGCCACGGCCGAGGGCGACGTCATCCGCATGGCCAACGAGGCGCAGGCGGCCGTCTACGCCGATCAGGCCAAGGCGTTCTCCGGGGGCGATGCCTACGCCACCTACCTGCTGCGGACATCCCTCGCCCCCAGGATCCGGTCCATGCTCACCACGGACAGTCCGGAGGGCATCGCCGGCATGGTGCTGCACGGGGCCGGCGCCACACCGTCGTCGACGGCAACAGGTCCACGGGACGGATCGGCGGGGACCAGCGCACCGGCTGCGCGGCCAGAAGCATCCCGGGCGAAGCAGGAGCCGGCGGGAGGCAATGCCCCACCTTCGGCCGGTCCCCGGAAGGAGGTGGCCCCATGAACGCCTCGCGCAACATTGCCGTGGGGAAGGCCGCGGGGGGGATCCTGGCGGCGGTGGTTGTCTGCTGGGTGGTCTGGCAGTGGTTCTTCTGCCGTTTCTACGTGCCGGTTGATCACATGGCCGTACTGACCGCGAAGGAGGGCGACGCGCTTCCCGCCACGCAGATCCTGGCCCGCCCCGGCCAGAAGGGCGTCCTCGAAGAACCCCTGGGGGAGGGCAGGCATTTCCGCAACCCGGTTCTGTACGAATGGGAGGTGGTGCCGGCCGTGATCATCCCGGCGGGGAAGTGCGGCGTGGTCACCGCCAAGGTGGGGACCGAGCTGCCTCCCGGCGCCTTCCTGGCGGAACGGGGAGAGAAAGGCATCTGGCGCTCTACCCTCGGCCCCGGCAAGTACCGCCTCAACCCGGTCGGGTACAAGGTCGAGATCGTCGATGCCATGAGCATCCCCATCGGCTACGTCGGCGTGGTGACCTCCCTGTCGGGGGAGGAAGCCGCCGAGGGTCAGTTCGCCGGTCCGGGACAGAAGGGCGTGCGCCAGGACGTGCTCCAGCCCGGGCTCTACTACATCAACCCCTACGAATACAAGGTCGACGTGCTCGAAATCGGCCTGAACCAGGTCTCCCTCACCGGACGCGAGGGCGGACAGGTCATTACCAAGGGTCAACTCACGACCCAAAACGTCACCATGCAGGAACTCTCCGGAAACGTCCTGCGGGAGCAGCAGAAGAAACGACAGGATTATCTCGACCGGCAACAGCAGCAGGCGACGCCACAGCAGACATCCCTGACCGCGCCCGTACGTTCCCGCCGGGGGACCTCCGAGGACCAGCCCCAGGGAGCGGAGCCGATGATGACGCCACAGGAGGGGCGCGCCTTCGTGGGTACCGACGCCCTGGCCACCCTGACCCTGGCCCAGTATGTCGAGTTCCCATCGCGGGACGGGTTCGAGATCCGCCTGGACATGACCGTGGAATTCGAGTTTCTCCCCAGGGATATCGCCCAGATTTTCCGGCGCTACGGGGACCTGCCCGCCGTGGTGGACAAGATCATCATGCCGCAGATCCTGTCCGTCTCCCGCCTGAAGGGTTCGAGCTACGGCGCCAAGGAGTTCATCGTGGGCGAAGGCCGGGAGAGGTTCCAGGCGGACCTGAAGGAGTCGCTGGCGGGCATTCTGCAGCAGAAGTACATCCTGGTGCACAACGCCCTGATCCGGCACGTGAGCGTGCCCCAGGAGATTCTGGATCCGATCCAGCAGGCAGCCCTGGCGTTGGAGCAGAACAGCACCAACATCGAACGCCAGAACACGGCCAGAAAACAGGCCGAGCTGAACACCGAAGAAGCCCTCATCGACCAGGCCCGGGAAGAGGTCACCCAGGAGACGACCAAGCTGGTGGCCGAGATCAAGGCCGAGGAAGAACGGGAGGTGGCCGGTATCCTGGCCGAGGCGGAACGCCAGGTCGCCGAGATCATGAAGGAAACCGCCGAAGTCAAGGCATCCACGACCCGACGACTGGGCGAAGCCGCCGCCAAAGTCATCACTCTCGTCGACGGCGAGAAGGCCAGGGGACTCCATCTCAAAGTCGCTGCCCTCGGTTCCCCCGAGGCCTTCACCTTGGCGGAGTCCGTAGAGAAACTCGACGCGGACCTCCGCATCGATATCCTGCACGCCGGCCCGGGGACCCTCTGGACCGACCTCAAGTCCGCACGCCTCAGTGACCTGGGCGCAGCCAGGGACCTGCAGGAAGCCGCATCCCCTCCCGGGCCGAGCCGGGGTGCAGCCGGAGACGCCAACGGACCTCCCCGGTGAGAGGAGCAGCGGCGGGGAGGGCGCTCGAACCCGCCGTTCCCGGCGGCCGTTCCGGAGGGCGAGGCTCCGCCGAGCCGTTCCCCTGG
>JAFGRS010000945.1 GCA_016935045.1 Lentisphaeria bacterium
AGTACGGTCGAAGACGACCGGCTCCAGCGCCATGGCGTCAGGCTCGGGCACACGATGGAGTCGGTGGCCTGCCCGTGCGGTACACCTGCCCGCGTCGCGGACGCGACAGGCAGGCGCGGACACGTCTCCGCGGGTTTTTCACACCCCTTCCCCACGTGACGGAGGGATTCTCTGAAACAGCCCCGGCTGCACTGGATTTGGGCGGCACGTAGGTTACGGTTACAAACCGTCTCGAAACAGTCTGCACGTCCCGGAGTGTGCCCGCGGGGACCCGGTCATGCGACCGTGCAGATGCAGGCGCTCCGGACGACCTCGAGACGTTGAGTGGATCTTCTGACGGTTCCCCCGCGTCGCCCCGGGGCGAGGTGGGGTGCCGCGGATGGATGGCGGGCAACGATGCAAGACCAGTCGCGCGTATGCTGTGATTACCTCATCATCGGTTCGGGCCTGGCGGGGCTGCGGGCCGCGCTGGAAGCGGCTCCCCACGGCAAGGTCATCGTGGTGACCAAGACCGACAGGGAGGAGTGCAACACACGCTATGCACAGGGAGGCATCGCCTGTGTGATCGACCGGGAGGACTCCTTCGAGGCTCACGTCGAAGACACGCTCGCGGCGGGAGCGGGACTGTGCCGGCGGGACGTGGTCCGCGCCATTGTCGGGGGGGGGCCCGCACGCATCCGTGACCTCGAGGAGTGGGGCCTGCACTTCACCCGACGCGGGGACATCGACGACGTGACCTCCGATCTGGCCGGCCAGTTCGATCTGGGACGGGAGGGCGGCCATACGCGCCGCCGCATCCTCCACGCCGGCGACGTGACCGGGGAGGCAATCATGGAGACCCTCCTCGCGCAGTGCCGGCGCACCCCGGGCATCACCATCCTCGAACACCACATTGCCATCGACCTCGTCAGCACCCGGCACGTGAGTTGGCAGGGGGAAAACTGCTGCCTGGGGGCCTACGTGATGGAGAAGGCGAGCGGGCGCATCCTCACCATGCTCAGCCGTTTCACCTTTCTGGCCACGGGAGGGGCGGGCAAGGTGTACCTGTACACGAGCAACCCCGACGTGGCCAGCGGCGACGGTGTGGCCCTGGCGTACCGGGCCTTCGCGGAAATCCGCAACATGGAGTTCTTCCAATTCCATCCGACCTGCCTGTACCATCCCGACGCCAAGTCCTTCCTCATCAGCGAGGCGGTTCGGGGGGAGGGCGGGGTGCTCAGGGTCCGCCGGCGGGGTGAGTACCACGACTTCATGGAGGCCTACCACCCCATGGGCAGCCTGGCGCCGCGGGACGTGGTGGCCCGGGCCATCGACAACGAACTCAAGCGCACCGGGGAAGACTGCGCCTTCCTCGATATCCGCCGGCGGGGAAAGGCCTTCCTCCTGAAACGCTTCCCCAACATCTACCGGACCTGCCTCGAGTTCGGAGTCGACATGGCGCGGGACCAGGTCCCCGTGGTCCCCGCGGCTCACTACTGCTGCGGGGGAGTCAAGACCGACGCCAATGGCTGCACCACCGTCCGGGGACTCTATGCCATCGGGGAGGTCGGCTGCACCGGACTGCACGGGGCCAACCGTCTCGCCAGCAACAGCCTCCTGGAAGCGATGGTGGTGGCCCGGAACGCCGTTCAGCACAGCCTGCACCAGGCCGAACCACCCCCAGCCATCGAGGCCGACAGCATCCCCGACTGGTCCAGCGGCGATGCCGTGGATTCCGACGAACAGATCGTCATCTCCCATAACTGGGACGAGATCCGCCGGTTCATGTGGGACTACGTCGGCATCGTGCGCACCAACAAGAGGCTGGAACGGGCCAAGAACCGAGTGCGCCTGATCCGCAAGGAAATCGAGAAGTACTACTGGGACTTCATCCTGACCCCCGATCTGGTCGAACTGCGCAACCTGGCATCGGTGGCCGAGATGATCATCGACTGTGCCCTGGCGCGACAGGAAAGCCGAGGGCTGCACTTCAACGCCGACTTCCCCATCGCCGACCCCGGCTCCCAGGGAAAGGACACGGTGCTGCGCCGTCCCACGCGCATGGAGATCCGCTACGAATGAGTGCGGACCGCACCCATGGGGATGTGGGAGTGGTGCTGGCGGCGGCGGGTGCGGGGACGCGCTTCGGCGGCGAACGGAGCAAGCTCCTGCTGCCGCTCGAGGACATGCCCGTGTTCCTGCACCCCCTGCATGCGCTCCTGACCCTGGTGTCCGCCGCCGATACGGTAGTGGTCGTGCCGGCCGCGCAGGAAGGCCACTTCCGCAGGGCACTCGCAGACTCCGCGTCGGCGCGTGACGTGCGCGTGGTCACGGGTGGATCGACCCGGGCCGAGTCGGTCCTGCGAGGCATCCATGCCCTCCCCCCTCCGGCCGCCTTCGTTGCCGTGCTCGACGCCGCCCGGCCTCTGACTGCGCCCGACCTGATCGGACGCTGCATCGCCTCCGCGCGCCGCCACGGCAGCGGCGTCGCCGCCCATCGGATCACCGACACCATCAAGACCGCCGACGCCGCCGGAAACGTCACCGCCACCCTCGACCGCAACACCCTCTGGGCCACCGAAACCCCCCAGGTCTTCCGGACGGCCGACCTCGCCGCCGCCTACGAAAGGGCGGCCCGCAGCCGCTGCGCCTGCACCGATGAGGCCGCGGCCATCGAGGCCATGGGCCTCCCCGTGCGTCTCGTCGAGTCCTCCCTCCCCAACCCGAAACTCACCTTCGCCGCGGATGTGGACCTCATCCGGGCCCTGCTCCACACCCGAAACCTTGCCAACCGGTAATTATTCTTGGTTCCGAGGGCGTTTTCTGCTTGTCCCGGCCCCGGGCTGCGGCTACAATCACGACCATCAGTGATCGGTACCCATCGGGTTCCCGAGGTCCAAGCCGAGGTTCCCACGGGCAGAGGACAGGACGGGTGCTGAGAACAGGTCGAGGGTGCGGACGAGCGATCCGCGAAGCAGGCAAGAGGCATCGACAGAGGACAAGGAGAACGGATGGCATGAAGAGGAACAAAGGCTTTACCCTGATCGAACTGCTGGTGGTGATCGCGATCATCGCGATCCTCGCCGGGATGCTGCTGCCGGCCCTGAGCCAGGCACGGGAGAAGGCGCGTCGCATCAACTGCGCCGGCAACCTGAAGCAGATCGGCCTGGCCATGCGCATGTACAGCCAGGACTACGACGAGGCGTTCCCGAACAGCAACGACGAGACGGGTCTGTCCCGCCTGCTGTCCAACGACTACCTGACCACCACCAAGGTCTACATCTGCCCCAGCCAGAAGAACGTCAGCGCGGCTTCGGGCACGGCCACCTCCCTCGATGACGACGAGTGCAGCTACGAGTACAACGGCAACGAGACCGAAGACTCCTGCGGCACGAACACCGGCCTGGCCCGCGACGAGGACGACTGCCACACCAAGTTCGGCAACGTGCTCTTCGGCGATGGCCATGTCAAGGGCTTCGCGGGCACCCAGTGGGCCACCATGAACGACAACCACAACAACTTCCCCGACGGCGGCGGCACTGGCGACGGCTGGGACGACAACTGAGCACTGGGGAATGCCCGGCCTGAGCGCGGGCGTTCCCCTCCGGGCTCCTGAAGCCCAGATTCCCTCGAACCCCGGCGTGGAGGAACCCCCGCCGGGGTTCTTCTTTTGCGCTTTCCCGGCCCATCCGTCGACTTGGCCGCGGGACGCGGCCCTCCGCGCACCATCCCGCTCTCCCCAGTACGGGGCGCGGCCCTCCGCGCACCATCCCGGAAGGGGATCGGCCGTCGAGGGCGCCGGCCGCTACGGCGAGATTTCCAGTACGGGGCGCGGCCCGCCGCGCA
>JAFGRS010000946.1 GCA_016935045.1 Lentisphaeria bacterium
GGCAGACGGGGAACTCCCGTTGCGTCCCGGTCCAAAGCCCTACGACTGCTTCTCATTCGTGTGGATTCGTGTCCATTCGTGGTTGTCGCGTGCATAGTCCAGGTTAGCGTGCCCCTGTCCAAGCTCGGGTTCTGCGAGAGAGCGCCCCGCGCCTTCCTGCCTGCAGGCTAGAATTCGAGCCGCCAGGAGGCCGATGCCCCGATGCCGGGCTCCTTGAGTTCCATGCCGCGGGAGGTGGCGAGGAAATTGTGGTAGTCGGTGTCGAGCAGGTTGTCGAGGGCCAGGAGGAGGTGATGCTTGAGGGGGCCGGTCTCGAAATCCCATCCTGCCCGGGCCTGGAGGGTAGCCCAGGCATCGCTGTGCGGCACCCCGGGGGGGGTGTGGTCCTGGCGGAGAGACCACTCGGTTTCGAGGGCCGCCCAGAGGCCGGTTCCGGATTCCACGCGGATGCCGGCCAGTCCGTTGGCGGGGGGAGTGAAGCGCAGGTACTGGTCGTCGGTGAGGTCATCGCCTTCGGTCCAGGCGGCATTGGCATAGAGCAGGCAGTGTTTGGCGGCCTGCCATTCGGCGTCGATTTCGAGACCGTGGATGCGGGCTTCGTTGACATTCTGCATTTCCTCGCGCGTAGCGCTGACGGGTCTGGCCTCGATGAGGTCCTTGACGCGGTTGCTGAAGGCGGCGGCCGCCAGGCGCAGGGTCCTGCCGGTGTAGTGGATTCCGGCTTCCACGAAAAGGGATCGTTCCGGATCCAGTTCGGGGGTGCCGTAGAGGACGCGCCCGCCGCCGAGGTCGATGACCTTGAAGCGGTCGAGGAGGTCCGGGGAACGGTAGCTCGAGGCGCCGATCAGGGTAGCCGACCAGGCCGGGGCGAAACGCCAGGTCAGGCCCGCATGGCCATTCCAGCTCAGATCGTGGTAGGTATCCTCGGGGCGTTGGCCGGGGATGGCCTCGCTCTCGGCGGTGATGCGGTCCACCCGGCCGCCCAGGTTGAGGGTCAGCTCCTCGCTCAGGCGCCAGTCATCCTCGGCGAAGACGCCGACGGAGGCCTGGTCGGAGTCAGCCAGGGGCAGGTCCGAAAGCACGGTCCCGTTCCGCAGCGTGCGCACGCGGTCTCCGGAATAGGCCCACAGCCACGCATCCAGGCCCGCGTTCACGGCATGGTCGCCCAGTTCGAACACGTTCTGCCAGCGCGCCCCCCAGGTCTCGTGGTCCGCCTCCGGCTCGATCCGCAACAGCGGCATGGCCGCGGGGAAATCCTCGATCCGCGCCCGTCGGTCAATCAGCACCCAGTAGGCCGTGAGGGAGGACTCGACGAGGGCCCCCGACGCAGGCGTGACACGATGGTTCAGCGCCAGCAGGTCCATCCCGGTCTTCGGGTAGGTCACTGTGCGGGCCGCGGCCGGCAGCGACAGGCCCATACCCGGGACGCCGATCTCGTGTCCTTCGGTGTGACGGTACTGGAAGGAACTGGTGTGGACATCGTCCCAGCGCCAGGCGCCCTTCAGGGCCAGGTGCCAGTCGTCGAACTGGCTGTTGTGGACGGCGTCTCCGTCCGCGTCCTCGTAGTTCTGGTAATTGCGCCGGCCGGCCGAAACGAACAGCCGGCCCCGTGGTCCGCTGAGAGCGGAGCTGGCATAGGTGGTGAACCCGTCCGGGTTGGTTCCCACGCCCGTGAGCAGGGAGCCATGGATTTGCCGCGTTTCGGTGAAGGCCGCGTCCCGGGTGATCACGTTGACCACGCCGCCGATGGAGCCCGATCCGTGCAGGGCGCTGATGGGCCCCTTGAGGACCTCGATCCGCTCGATGTCGTAGGGGCTGAGGAAGCCGAACTGAGCGTTGATGTCGGTCGCCGTATTGATGCGGCAGCCGTCCACCAGGAAGAGGACCCGATTCCGCCCCAGACCCCGGATCACCACGTCGCCGCCCCAAACCCCGTCGGCGCTGAGGCTGATGCCGGGGATGCGGACGGTGACGTCGCTGAGACTGACGGGTTGCGCCAGGAGGATCTCCGCCTCGGACACGACGCCCACCCCGCCCGGGGTCTGCGATACCGGGGCCGCGATGCCCCGGGCCGAAATGACCATGTCGCCCATCGGGGTCGGCGCGGTCTCGGCCGCCGTGACTCCCAGGGCCAGCACGATGGCGAGAACGGCCGCGATACGGCCCGATGCCTCAGTGAATCTGGGACGGCTCAGCGGGAGGTCCGCCCTCCAGTCGCCGGCAGGCACACCGTGGTGGAGGGCGAAGCCGTTTCGACGCGGGGTGCGTCCGCACACCCCTTGCCGAAGGCCCTGAGCCGGATCGAAGGGGCTCAAAGCCCTGAGCCCAGTCGAAGGGCTCCTGCTGAGCCGATTCCCGAGTCTCTCCTGCTTCCGCTGAGGCGTTCCGGTACGGCAGGGTCCGGTTTCGGTGCCTGACCTGGGTAGGGGTATCTGTGTCATAGCGTCTCCCTTGGGCCGCCGGAGAGTTCCTGCCCGATCCGGAGGCAGCCGCTGCCCGGGCAGCGCCGCCCTGAGTTCACCGGGTCTGGGGCGCGCTGTTTCCGGGTGTGGCACTATAGGCGCTGTTGGGGCGGGGGCAACCGGGTTGCCGGGGCTGGATCGACGTCTTCCGCGGGGCAGAACGGAACACGTACCGGCCGTCCCGGCCATGGGGCTCACCGCAATCCTGCCTTGCGCGCGGCTCGGTAACCGGCTTCGAGAATGGCTTCGGTGGTAATGGTCGCGGCGGTCACGGCATCCACCGCCAGGGATTGGGATGCCACGATGGCGGCGGGCACGGATACAGTGGTCCCCTGTTCGATATGCTCTTTGTGGGTGAGGTCGGCCGCGGCGACGCGCCCCCCGCGGACCTGCAGGTCCAGCACAATGTCCCCGGCATAACCGATGGCCGTGCCCCGATAGGTGCCGTCGCGCAGTCCCTCCAGCCTGCGGTGCCCCCGCTCGAGAAGATCACACTTGCCCTGGAGGCGAAGGACATGCTTGGGGAGGTTCTGCCGTCCCCAGGGCTGCTTCGAAGCGGGGTGGAGTTCGATGGCCCGGGCGTAGTGCAGCAGGGCGTTGCCCGCGTCGTTCATGACCGCGGAGGTGTCTCCCAGGCGTTCCTGGAGCTTGGCCTGATTGGGGACGTCCCACGGGGGTTTGGGGAGGTGTTCGAGTCCCTGGAGGAGGGTTTCGCGAGCCTGCTGATGCAGGCCGTAGTGCAGGTAGAGGGAGGCCAGGTTCGTGTAGGCGATGGTCTCCCGCTGCGGGTCCGCATCGAGGGTCTTGCGATAGACGCTGAGGGCCCAGGCGTACTCGCAGCCGAGGTAAAGGTAGAGTGGATATTCGTGCTCGTCCGGCGCGGCGCCGCGCCGGACGATGTAGTCATAGGTGATCGCGATGGCTTCACGGTTCTGCCGTTGGTCGAGCAGCTTGCGCACGTGCAGGCGGGCCTCTTTCCAGGGTTTGCCGAGGTCGTAGCGCGGGGTGATGGATTCGAGCCACGGGGGCGGTACGCGCAGGGCTGCCAGTTCCCGTTCCAGATCGGGCGCCGCCTGGGCCCGTGCCCCGGTCGTGGGATACCACAGAGGCAGGACGAGCACGAAGGCTGCCAGAAAAGCCGGGATTCTCTTCCGTGCATCCGTCTGTCCGACCATGGCGGGTCTCCTTTGACGACGAGTCGCCGTCCAGCGGGTAAGGTGATGCCGAACCGCCTGCAGGAAAAGCCCGCAGGGAGGATTCTCGTACGGATATCCCCCACCCTGGCGATGCCGCGGTGAGGGGATATCCGCTATGGCCGGCGTCAGGGGTCACCCTGCCCGCCGGCCGCCAGCCGCTGCCGGGGAACATGGTGCCGTTCCCACAGAGTACTTCGCGCTTCGCGCAACTGGGGACCATGGACCATGGACCATGGACGATGGACCATTTTGTCCCGTCCGGCTGTAGTTTGACACCTGTCGAGAGAAAGTGGGGTGATTGAGGACGTACACGCATAGTATACGTATCTGCAATGGTTTGGAGTCATTCTAGTGACTCTAGAATGCCGTTAAACACGAAGTGCCTTCCTTTGTGATTGCTTTTAAGAAGTACCTGCCTGACGGCGTCCGTTCTCCCGGCATGTTGGCGGCGTGTCCGCAGTCCGGACCGGAACCTGCGCACGCGGGAGGCCTGGCATGCGTCTGCCTCGACCCCAGATGGAGAACTGCTGCGTGCACGTGACCCACCGCTGCCACGGGCGTCGGATACTGCTTGCCACAGACATCGACCGGAGACAATCTGCCGACGGATCTCTCGTGATGGGGAAACACCGTTAGACGAATACGCCAGGCACAGAGGGTTTGCACGTAACGCCCTTACAACGCAATGATACAGTACCTAAGAACAAGATCGTCAGTTTCTCATGCGCGTACGTCCACAGGTGCATCGATCACTTCAGGGAGCTGAACTTCTGCAACGACCACGAAATGGAGAAGGAGATCGAGAGGGTTCGCCAGGAGTTTCTGCAGAGGACTGCCGACGAATACCGGGAAAGCCCCGGCGAGAGCGACGGA
>JAFGRS010000947.1 GCA_016935045.1 Lentisphaeria bacterium
AAACAGGAAGGACTCGGGAATCGGCTCAGCAGGAGCTTCGCCCTCCAGGGGAATCGGCTCAGCAGGAGCTTCGCCCTCCAGGGGAATGCGGCATCGTCGCAGGGCGCGGCGGAAGACCCGGTGGCAGGCAGAGATGTCGGTGGCGCTCCACGTGTTGCCGGTTCAGACCAGGGCATCGAATTGGCAGACGCGGGCCACTTCGGCGGCGGAGGTGATGCCCTGGCGGACCTTGCCTTCCCCGTCCTCCCGGAGGCTTCTCATGCCATGGCGGCGGCCGATGGCGGCGATTTCGGTGCTGTCGCGGCGTTCGTTGACGGCGCGGCGCACCTCGTCGGTGACCGGGAGCATTTCGAAGATGCCGATGCGGCCCCGGTAGCCGCTGCCCAGGCAGTTGCGGCACCGACGCCCGCCCCCGGTTTCCTCGGCGGCGTCGCCTGCCCCGGCGCGGCCGCTGCCGCCGCAGTCGGGGCAGACCCGGCGCACCAGGCGCTGGGAAAGCACCCCCAGCAGGGCCGACGAAATCAGGAACCCCTCGACCCCCATCTCGAGCAGGCGGCTGATGGCGCCGGGGGCGTCGTTGGTGTGCAAGGTGCTGAGCACGAGGTGGCCGGTGAGGGCCGCATGGATGGCGATCTCGGCGGTTTCGCGGTCGCGGATCTCGCCGACGAGGATGACATCCGGGTCCTGTCGGACGATGGAGCGGAGGCCATTGGCGAAGGTCAGGCCGATCTGGGGTCGGACATGGATCTGGGTGAGTCCTTCGAGTTGGTACTCGACGGGTTCCTCGATGGTGATGATCTTGCGTTCCTCGCTGTTGAGTTTGCGCATGATGCAGTAGAGGGTGGTGGTCTTGCCGCTCCCGGTCGGTCCGACGACGAGGATCATGCCGTGGGGCATGGTGAACAGTCTTTCGAGGTCGCCTTTCATGGCCGGGGAGAGGCCGACCTTATCGAGATCGAAGGTGGTGACGTCCTTCTGCAGGAGGCGCAGGACGATGGACTCCCCGTGCATGCCCGGGACGGTGCTGACGCGGATATCGAGGGGGTTCGGGCCGGCCAGGTCGATGCGCCCATCCTGGGGCAGGCGTCGTTCGGCGATGTTCATGCCGGCGAGCAGCTTGAGCCGGGAGGCGATGGCGGCGTACTGGTTGACGGGGGGATTGAGGACCGTGCTGAGGATGCCGTCGACGCGGAAACGAATGGCGAGACTGTCCTCGGATGGTTCCACGTGGATGTCGCTGGCGCCCATTTCCTGGGCCCGGGAGAACATGTCGCTGACCAGACGGACGATGGGGGCTTCGCGGGCCAGGTCGCGGAGGGCCTGTTCGCTGGTGTCGCCGTCCCAGTTGAGGCCCTGCTCCTGGGCGGCCCCGGCGTCGTACAGGGCTGTCAGATAGCGTTCGATGGCGGCCCGACGGTGCAGGAGGAAGGACGGTTTCTGCTGGAATATGGCGGTCCACAGATAGGCCAGGCGCCCCAGCGAGTAAGGCTCCGCGACGGCCAGGACCACGTGGCGGGCATCCCAGGCCAGGGGCAGTGCCGTGTGCTGCGCCACAAAGTCGAAGGTGACTTCCGGGAAGGCCTCGAGTTCACGCAGTTCCTCCTCGTCCCCGACCGGAATGCCCGTGACACGGCTGTAGAGACGCACCAGTTCCGCCTCGTCGAGGCGGCCGTGGCTGACCAGTTCCCAGTCCTTCTCCGTGCTGCCGCAGAGTTCCGCGGCGCTCTCCCCCGATCCGATGCGGGGCGCGAGGGCGGCGCGGACCGCGTCGGCGAGGGCGCCGGGCGGGTAGGAGGGCACGGGGACACCCGGGACGCTGCCGAACAGCAGACCGGTTTCGGGGCTGAGGGACGGGTGTTCCGGGGCCGAGGCGGCCGCCTCCTGCGGCCGGTCCTGCTGCTGGTCTCCGAAGGCATCCCTGGGCTCGTTCATTGGATCTCCGCCCGTCTGCGGTTCTGGACTTCCTGGAGGGCCTGGTTGTAGCGTTTCACCAGGTGTTCCATCTGGCTGTCGTTCTCGATGACGTTGACGGTCAGGAGGATCAGCAGCTCGCTACGGTCATCGGTCAGGCGGTTGGTGCGGAACAGGATTCCGAGTCCGGGGATGTCCTTGAGGAAGGGCCAGCCCGAGTGGGCCTCGGTGCTCTTGCTGCGGATGAGCCCGCCCATCATCACGGTGCTGCCGTCCGGGATGCTGAGAACGGATTCGAGGACCTTGTTGGTGATGCGCGGGGGGATGGTCGGGTCCTCGCTGGCGGCGGCATCGGAGACCTCCTGCGTGACTTCGAGCCGGACGTCGTTGCCGGCGGTGACGCTGGGCTTCACGGTCATGATCACGCCCGTGTCCTCGTACTCGTAGTTGGTGCGGAAGTTGTCGGCGTCGCCGCTGTAGTTGGTGGATTCGGTGGGTATCGGGACGCGTTCGCCGACATTGATTCTGGCTTCTTCGCCGCTGAGGACGATGACCTGGGGTTCGGAGAGCACTCGGGTGTTGCCTTCACCGGCGATGGCCTGGATGAAGGCCAGGGGGTCCCCCTGCCTATCGCTGAACAGGAAGGCGAACTGCTCGGCGGTGATGTTGCTGGGGATGGCCCCGGCCCCGGCGCTGATGAGGCTGATGGCATCGCCATTGGGTTTGATGAAGCGTTGGGCGGTGTAGCTGAAGCCATACTCCGTGCTCTTGGTGAGGATGACTTCGGCGATGATGGCCTGGATGGAAACCTGACGGGGCGCCACGTCCTGGCGTTCGAGCAGGGCCTGGATGAGGGCGTAGGCACGCTGGGTGGTGCGGATGGTGAGGCGCTCGCGCACTTCGTCCACGAGGACGACCACGGGGGTGTCGAAGATGGTCCCCATGCCCTCCCCCTTTTCCGCAGTTCTGCCCCGGATGGTCGGGGACGTGCGCGACGCCGCCGGCGCGGCCGGGGAGGGACTCGTCTCGCTGCCGCTGGTAGCGCCGGCCTTGCTCGAGGTGCTCTTGGTGCGCGAGGGTCTCGTGCCGGTGGTGGCGTCGGTGTTGAAGAACACTTCGAGGGCTTCCTTGAGTTGCTCGGCGGTGCTGTGTTTGACGTTGTACCAGTAGATGTTCTCCCGTTCGAGGGTGTCGGCGGCATCCAGGACGCGGACCCAGCGTTCCACCTCGTCGAGCACGTCCTGCATGGCCGCGGAGGCCACGACGCAGCCCAGGCGGGGCAGCGCCATGATCTTCACCGCGCCTCCCGAGGGTCCCTTGCTCACCACCGTCAGTCCCAGTACGGGGAGCAAGGCTTCGAGGTCCTTGGCGAGTTCCTCGACATCGACGTTGCGCACGGGCAGGCAGACATGGGGCCAGGCGGCTTCGCCGCGGGTGTCGAGTTGGTTGACCAGTTCCCTCATCTTGGGCATATTGGCGGGGGCTTCCACGATCAGGAGCGTATTGCTGTCGGCCAGGTCCTTGATGGTGGCGCCGTCGGTTTTGAAGGGCTCGATGATGCCGGCGACATCGGCGCTCTTGCGGTAGCGAATGGGCAGGAGTGCCACCTCGACGTTGGCCAGGACATCTTGCTGGAACAGAAGCCGTCGTTCCTTGGGCATCTTTTCGAAGGGGAGGATGTGAATGAAGCCGGGGTTTCGGGAGGCATAGGCGCCGGAGAGCCAGAGGATGTGCTCGAAGGTGTCCCAGGCTTCCCGCGCCGTCATCTCGGAGTCCACGTTGATGGTCACGGCCCCCTTGCCCGCCACGGCCGGGTCGACCAGGTAGCTGAACTGCAGCAACTGGGCAAACACCTCCACCAGCTCGGTCATCTGAATGGCATCGAAATTGAGCTTGACCTCGACCTTCTCCTCCGGATCCAGGATGCCCTTGATCAGGTTCGCGGGATACTCGGAAACCGGCTCCGCGATCTCCGCCGGCCCGCGACGCTCCGGAAGCGGCGTGCGGGACTCCAGCGCCATCTCGCCGTCCGGCGTCAGCGTGTCCACGATCAGCGGCTTCTCATCCCACAGCTCCGCCTTGCGCGGCCCCGCGTCGCCACGGACCGAGAAGGTCGCCTGGTCGGCGGGCTGTGCGGGGGTGTCGGTGCTGCGACATCCCGCCACGGCCATCAGGACGACCAGGCTCAGCGTCACCGCGACGCCGCTGGTCCGCGTCCTTCTCCGTGGTCCACAGAGGTAGGGTCCTGATCGCATGCTCATGCCGTTTCCTCAGTTCTTCTGTTCCGCAGACTGGCGCTGCAGGATGCGTTCGCGCAGCAGGCGCGCGCGTTCGAGGCGTTCTTCCCGGGACATGGTCGTGCTGGGCAGGGGGACGCCTTCCTTGGAGAGGCTGGCGTCGACGGTTCCTGGGGGGGCGGCGGCGTCCGGCGCCGGGGGGGCCCCCGCGGCGGCATCGGCGACCGGGGGCGGTGGTGGCGGCAGGGGCAGTCTGGCGGCGGCCGCGGCGGCCGCGGCACGGGCATCTGCTTCTTCGGCCCGTTTCTGGGCTTCGACGCTGGCCACGGCGGTGGTGACGCGCTTCGAACTCAGGTCGTCACTCTTGTCGAGGTTCAGGATGCGTTCCTCATTGCCTTTGACCAGGACCACTTCCTCTTCTTCGAGGCGGATCTCCTTGACCGTGTAGCCGGAGGAGCCCACCTCGTCGCCCACCTTGTAGACGTGTCGGTTGGGCGGACCGGCCTCCTCCCCCGCGGCTCCGGCGCCGGGGGCGGCGGGGGGCGCGGGCATTCGCGGCACGGTGCGGGTCAGGGTCCCGGCGGGGGTCCTGACCGCGGTTGCGACCCGCGGCACGGCGCCGGCCCGGTGTTCCATGATCACGGCCACGGCCCGTTCGCCGATCTTGGCCAGTCCGACGAGTTCGAGGTTGAAGGCAGGGGCCTGTACGGCCTCCGCGGGGGCATCGCCGCCGTCCACGTCTTCCCGCCGTTCGGGCCGGAAGAGGGTTTCCTCCCAGAGGAGCGCCAGTTCCTGCGCCGAGAGTTTCCGGCCCGGCTGCAGGATCTCGTCCGCGGCCGCGTCCTCGGCGCGCCGGTCGCCGCGGCGTTCGGTGCGGGTTCCCTTGCCGGCCGCATCGGGCTGCTCCTCGGCGGGCTGGGCTTCCGGTTTCTGGTCGAGGACCCAGACCGTAACCCCGTAGGCCGCCGCGAGCAGCGCCGCATTGAGCAGAAACCAGAGAATCCGGTTCATCCTGCGTCCTCCGTTCGGCCAAACACGACTTCGGCTGCGTCGGCAGAAAGGACAAGGGCACTAAGGGTGCCGGTCAGGCGGACCTTGTTGGGTTCGCGCAGGTTGTAGGGTGCGATGCTGCACTGGTTCCAGGTCAGGAGGTGGGGCGCCCTGTCGATCTCCGCGAGGACCCGGCCGATTTCGCGCATGCTGGCCGTGATGTTGACCGTGACCTCGATCTCGTAGACATGGACGCGCCCCGGCAGCTCGTTGCGCTTGGGGTTCATGACCTGGTAGTCGACCCCCCGGATGTTGGCCCGCGCCAGCAGCTTGTTGACCTCGTTCTGGATGACCCCCTTCTGCCGTGCCACGCTGCGGTCGTCGATGCGCCAGAAGGGCGCCGCCAGGTCCCGGACGGCAGCCATCTCCTCGTCCTGCAACGCCACCCGTTCCTCGAGTTTCCGGACCTGCGTCTCGCGCTTCTCCCGCAGCGCCGCCTCTTCCTGCAGCATGCTCTGCGTCGGGAACGCCGGCAGCAGGACCGCCACCCGTTTGCGGAAGAAGAGCAGGGCCACGGGCACCAGGATGAGGATGAGCACCCATTGCCGTCTGCTGATCCTGCCGGAGGGAACCGCCATGGCTCTGGATCACCTTTCCTCGCCGGGGGGCATCATGGAGGGCGGCGGAGGCGGGGGCGTGAGCCCCTGCACGCGCATATCGAGGGGACGCCGTCGCGCTCCCGGCGCGACCTGGAGCGACGCAGGGGGGGCGTCTTCGGGGTCCGGCGCACCCGCCTCGTCGAGAGGGAGCAGGTCATCGAGGGGGATCTCCTCGTCGGCCTCTTCGGGGGGGCGTTCCCGTGGGGGTGGCGGCTCGGACTGCTCGTTTTCGAGGTCATAGCGCGCGTTCATCTCGACCTTGCGGTCGATGACGCCTCCCTGGACCTTCTTGTACTCCTGGCGCACGTCGCCGAGGAGTGGGGAAGTCTCCAGGAGTCGTTCGAGTTCCTCCAGCTCCTGCTGTTCCCGCAACTGGATGCTGATGGAGCCGTCCCGCCAGCGGAAGGCTGTGCACCAGCCACCGAGACCGACCCGGCGGGTGATCTCCACCAAGGCCGCGGTCATGGACGGTCGGGGCCTGGACAGCTCCGAGAATTCGGTGCGCAGCTCCTGCATCACCCGGCCCTCATCCCCGTCCAGGCGCTTGCTCAGACGGTCGATACGTTCCTCCGCCGCCAGGCGTTGCCGGCGCAGACCCTCGAAACGGCCGAGGCGTTCCCGGTACACCCGTATGCCACCGAAAACCGCTACGGCACAGGCATAGATGAGCAGGGCCGCGGCAAGGATCCGGCTCAGGCGATGCCGGCGGGGGCTCAGTTCGTAGGGCAGTTCGAAACCCGTGCGCCGGTCGGCAACCAGCGTACGGCTGAGTCCGTACATGGCCAGTACGGCGCAGGACACGAAACCCCGCTGGCGCCCGGCAGGCAATTCCTGCAGCGGCCCCGGCTGCAGCCATGGCGAAGCCAGGGGACCTTCGCCGGCGCCAAAGGCAGGGGGACCGGCCGCGCCCGGGTCCAGGGGCGCCGCCTCACGGCAGCCCCCGACTCGCGGCGCGAAGAGGAAACCGTTCTCGGCATTGCCGAAGGCCA
>JAFGRS010000948.1 GCA_016935045.1 Lentisphaeria bacterium
CGGCGGAGCCTCGCCCTCCAGGGGATGCGGCTCGGCGGAGCCTCGCCCTCCAGGGGATGCGGCCCGGCGGAGCCTCGCCCTCCAGGGGATGCGGCTCGGCGGAGCCTCGCCCTCCAGGGGATGGGTCATGGCGGACAGACGGCAACTGGAGAACCGGGGCGTCAACCTGGCCGTACGGCTGGCCATCGCGGCGCCCTTCGCGACGCTGGGCATGATCGTCCTCGTCAAGGGGGCCTGGGCGGGTGGCTTTGCCACCGCGGGGGCCCTGATCCTGGCCACGGCCTGCTTCCTCGTCGCGGGCATCGCCCTCGCGCCGTGGGTCGCCGAAGCCGTGGCCACGCCCGCGGGCAACCTGTTCTTCCCCGACAGGAAGTACTCCCGTGCCCAGCCTCGCTACAGCATCCCCGAGGGCCACCGGGCACGCTGCGAGTTCCAGGCAGCCATGGATGCCTACGAGGCCATCCTGGTGGAATTCCCGGGCGACGCGCGTTGTTTCATCGCCCTGATGGACATCGCCGTGACCGAACTCCATGACGCCGCTCTGGCCGAAGGGATCTATCGCCGCGCCTGCGGCGAGGTCGTTGGTGGCACGGACCGCCACAGGCTCGACGAGGCCCATGCCGAGATCCTCCGCGACTACCGCTGAGTTCCGGGCAGATCCTCTTCCAGGCCCGTCTTCGGGAGAATGCACTCCGACTCGGCCAGCCGGCGCAGGATCCAGGTTGTCAGGCGTTGCCAGGCGCCGCGGCTGAGGCGTGGCGCGGCTGCCGCCCCGGCCGCCATGGCCAGGACCTCGGCACAGCGTTCCGGCCCGGGTTCGCGGCCGGCATCGGCTGCCAGCCAGCCTCCCTCGTCCATGTAGGTCAGCAGCACGCCGGCCGAGACCGCGGCGCAGATCGTGCCGGCGATGGCGGGGGTGCGGGGGACGTCCGCCAGCCGGGACAGGCCGATGCACAGGGCCTGGAAGAAGCGCGGGTGTTCGATGCCTTCGGGGAGGTTGGCGAGGGCAAAGCGGGCCAGCCATCCGGCGAGGGTGTAGGCTTCCGCGTGGCGGGCCACTCCGGTGTAGTCCGCGGCCAGTTCGGCATGGCGCACATGGTACAGCTCACCCCGTCCCCGATGGCAGGAGATGTGCAGCAAACGGAACAGGTCCACCATGGGAAAGCGCTTGGCTCCCAGCCGGAGCGCACCCTTCAGCAGCAGGTGAAGCTGTCCATCCAGGGGCGTGACGCCGGCCACCACGAGACTCGAATCGGAAAAGGGGGTCTTGCGCAGGACCAGGAAGGGAGTCTCCATGCTCTGCGGCGAATCCACGGTTCACTCCGTCGGCAGGTCCCGGAGGAAGAACCTCTGCCATGCCCCGTCGGCACAGACCTCGACGAGGAGGCGCAGCAGGACCTCGGCGTCCCGCATGTGCCCCTCCTCCCGGGGCGAGTGATTGCCTTGCGTGGGCAGCAGCAGAGCATACACACAGGTCGACAGGCCGGCGGCCGGAAATGCCCGGGCATCGGTGCCGCTGACGTTGTAGACCTCCGTCTGCAGAGGCAAACCCAACTCCCCGGCCAGCGCCAGGACCCGGTCGCGGATCGACGGGCTGAGCAGCACGGAGGCATCCGTCAGGGTCAGCACGGGGCCGCTCCCCACCACCACCCCGAGACGATCCGAGGCATACGTCGCGTCCAGGCAGACGGCCAGGTCGGGCCGTACCGAGGCAGCCAGCACGGCCGCCCCGAAGCCCCCCATCTCCTCGCAGCCCGTGGCCCCGAGTGCAACCCGCAGGGGCGGAGGAGATGCACCCCAGCGGCGCGCCAGTTCGCACAGCAGCGCGCAGCCCAGACGATCGTCGAGGAACGGCCCCCATATGCGGCCGCCCGAATCCAGGTCCACGACGCCGTGGAAACAGAGACGGTCCCCGGGCCGGGCGAGGGGATGGCGCGGGATCCAGTAACGGGCGTCCTCCCCATCGGCCTCGTCGCCCTCCTCCTCGGCACGCTGCCGGGTGAGAACCGTCCATACACGGTCCTCGGGGAGCTTGACGACGACCTCCGCCGAGAGCCCCTTGACGGCCGGCGTTCCCAGGGGAATCACCCGCCAGCGGTCCTGCAGGGCGCTCTCGATCACGAACCCCGGCGAATCCATGTGCGCGCTGACCAGGAGAACGGGCCCCTCCCGGGAAGCATCGCCGGGCAGGCGCGCCGAGATGGCGTAGCGCCCGTGGGACACAGGCTCCCATCCCGACCGGCGCCAGGACCGCGTCAGATAGCGGGCCACTTCCTCCTCGTCGCCGGGGGTGCTGTGGCACGCGGCCAGCGCCTTCAGATCGCCGAGGAAGGCATCGGAAAGCGGTTCCATGGTCTTCTTTCCGTACGGATGAGCAGTCTCTGCCGTGCACTGTATTGCCCCCCGTGGGGGGTGCAAGGACCTCGGCCGAGCCCCGGCAGACTCCGCGGCTGCCCTGCGGCGGCTGGTCGCGGAACTGCCCAAAGAGGAGATCAAGGACTGCCTCTCACACGACACACTGCCCTACATCCTGGCCTACATCAGGGCAAAGGGGAAAACGGAAGGGATCCCGGAGCAGTACAAGCCTGCCGGGGAGAGACCCGGCCGCCACGCGGCACACCCATCGGCCCGTACCCCGACGTCCGCTTCGGCGGCCCGGTCCGGCCCTCGCAGCCGCGACCGTGACGCTGCCTCAGAGGGCCGGCGTCCACACTCCCGAAGAGTCCAGACGGTGGGGGGTCCAGGCCAGGGCGACAAGCTTCACCGCGATGTTGGTCTTGCTCGGCCGCAGCTCGATCGTTTCGAGGGTTTCGCCGGCCGGATCGTGACGGGCCTCGACGGCCTCGACCTCGGCCTGGAATTGCGCGTCCAGGTCCGCCAACTGCTGCCGGATGGCCTCGGCGGTCTCCCCCGCCCGAGCCACATCGCCGGCCTGTTGCGAGGCGCGGGACGCACTGCGCAGGGCCGTACCGGTCTTGCTGATGGTCCCGGCCGTGACCGCCCTCCGCCCCAGGAAGGCGCCGAGCAGGGTGCTGCCGAAGGAAAGGGCGCTCGATATCCGGGCCTGTTTGGCCTGAGCCGCCTCCCGCTCCACCGCCTGTTCGGCCCGCCGCAGGCGTTCCTGGAGGGTGTTTGTCTTCGACCGGTACTTGTCGCGGAGCTTGGTCACGGCAGCGTCGCGCTGTTCCCGCGCGATCAGATTCAGGCGCGCCCGGAAATCGCCTTCGCTCTCGCCCGGGAGCGATAGCTGCCGATAGGTCGCGGACCGGAACAGGGCGAGTGTGCGCGACCCGTGGAGGGCGTTGACCAGGTTCCTCTGCCAGACCGTGTAGTTCCTGGCCTGGCTCCCGGCCGCAGGCAGCGCCGCGAAGCGCGCCGGGCCGACGGGACCGCGCTCGAGATCGTTCGGGTCCAGGGGCACCTCCCGCGCCTCGGCCCAGTCCACCGGCACCGCATCAGCGGTCAGCGGCGTGAGCAGAACCACGGGCTGGGTGACATCCACCCTGGACCTGGCATCGGCAAAGCGCAGCGACGCGGCGCCGATCACCATCGGCCGATAGACCAGAGTACCCTCCACACCCCCGCGCACAGGGACGAAGTGCTGCGGAATCGCCGGGGACAGCGCGGGAGGCGTCGTCTCCCATGCCTCGCCGTCAGAGGCCTGCGCCCCGGGGATGACTCCGGTGTCCGGCGCGGCCGGCGCGGGCCTTCGGGCCGGCCCCGTTGCGGGACCCGTCCGGGCGGCGCCGGGCGCCGCGGGGGAGAGGCGCGCCGACGGGGGCGCGCTCGAGGAGCGCACGGTGCTCACCCCGGCCGTCCCTTCACGGCGGGTGTCCATGAGGACCCGGATCTGGTCGCGAGTCATCGGTCCGCGCAGGTACGACATGGCCCAGCGCGACTGGAAGAGCGCGGCGCCTTCCTCGTGGACATTGTGGAGGAGGAATACCCGGTTCCCGAGCGCTCCGAGGGTCTGCTCCATGGCGCCGCGGTCGAAGGCGGCGCCCTGGGCGGCGGACGCTCCTTCGAGGCCGTCGAGGACCCGCTGTTTGTCCCGCTCGGTCTGCAGGCGCCCCAGGAACCATGTCCCGATGTTGGCGAGACCCTTGTAGTCCAGATCCACCGGGTTCTGCGTCGCGAGGACCACGCCGAGGCCGAAGGAACGCCCCTGTTTGAGCAGGGCCAGGAGGGGCAGCTTCGAGGGCGGGTTCGCCACCGGCGGGAAGTAGCCGAAGATCTCGTCCATGTAGACGAGCGCGCGCAGACTCGTGGTGCCGGACTGGGTGCGCATCCAGCCCAGCACCTCATTGAGCAGCAGCGTGACGAAGAACATCCTCTCGGCATCGCTGAGATGGGCAATGGAGACGATGGCGATCCGCGGCTTGCCGGCAGGCGTGTGGAGCAGGCGCTGCACATCCAGCGGCTCGCCTTCGAGCCAGGCAGCGAAGCCCGGCGCCGCCAGCAGGCCGTTGATGGCCGTGGCCAGGACGAAGCGGTCCTTGCCTGGATAGAACGACTCCACATCCATGACACCGATGCGATCGACCCCGGGCGCCTGGATCTCCTGGATCAGCCCGCCCAGGTCGAGATCGCGACCGTTCTCCCAGGCGCGCTGGAGGATGCCGCCCAGGAAAACCGCCTCGCGGCTGGTCGTCGGGTCGGCCTGCATGCCCACCAGCCCCAGCAGACTGCCGACGGTCGTCCGGATCCGCTCCCGCAGCAGCTCGCCGTCCCGCAGGATGGCCGCGGGGGGCGCGGCGAAGGAATGCAGGATCGAGATCGGCGCCCCGGCGTTGCTGCCGGGGGTGTAGACGGCAAACTCCGCGGCCTCATGCAGGCGCCGGATGCGCGCGCCGTCCTGGTCCCAGTCGGCCAGGCCGCGGCGCCAGAGTTCTGCCTGCTGCGCCGCGAACTCGACGGTTGAAAGGCCCTTCCTGCGTGCTTCGTGCGGATGGACCCACGGCTCGAAGTCTGCCGGGCTGAGGTCGGGAAAGCTCAGCAGGAGATTGGCCAGATCGCCCTTGGGGTCGATGAGGATCGCCGGAATCCCGTCCAGGGCGGCCTCCTCGATGAGATCGACGCACAGACCGGTCTTGCCGCTCCCGGTCATGCCGACGCAGAGCGCGTGCGTGAGCAGGTCGTTCGAGTTGTAGAGGACCAGGTCGGGCAACACCGTCCGCGCCGCCAGGTCGTAGTACCGGCCGAGGTAAAAGACGCCCAGCTTCTCGTAGGCTTGCATGGCGGTCTCCCTGCCTCCCGGCCGGCAGGCCATCCGGGGCCGCCGGGAGCTGTCACCGGCATCAGGATACCGCAGAACCGATGCGTGTCAATCCCACAGGCGCCCGACGTAAGGCCTCAGTCCAATCCGAGAATCGGCTCAGCAGGAGCTTCGCCCACCAGGGGATGGGGCGTCGCGTACTCTGTTCGGACTGGAGGGCGAAGCTCCTGCTGAGCCGATTCCCCTGGAGGGCGAAGCTCCTGCTGAGCCGATTCCCCTGGAGGGCGAAGC
>JAFGRS010000949.1 GCA_016935045.1 Lentisphaeria bacterium
GCTTCGCCCTCCAGGGGAACGGCTCAGCAGGAGCTTCGCCCTCCAGGGGAACGGCTCAGCAGGAGCTTCGCCCTCCAGGGGAACGGCACAGCAGGACCGGTGAGCCGTACCATATGTACTCAGGCATTGCTTCGGCGGGGGGGGAAGGGTGGCAAGGAGTTGCGGAACGTGCTGACGAATCCGATCATGCGAGGAGTTCTGACCGCCATGACGACCGTAGCGCTGGCAGGGCCGGGTGGTGGGGCGGCCGATGTCCCGGGGGCTATACGGGCGGCGCCGGGGGCCGCTGCGGCGCGTCCGCCGGCTCCGCCGCCGACGCTGGCGGGGGTTTCCTACGGCACCCACGAACGGCACGTGCTGGACTTCTGGCGCGCCGATTCGCCGCGCCCGACGCCGCTGGTATTCGTCATCCACGGCGGCGGCTGGCAGGGGGGAGAGAAGGAGCGTGTGAACCGCTTTGTGGACGTGGCGGGTGTCCTGGCGGAGGGCATTTCGGTGGTGGCCATCAACTACCGCTTCGTCAAACAGGCCGCGGAAGCCGGCATCGAGCCACCCGTCCGGGCGCCATTGCACGACGCCGCGCGCGCCCTCCAGTTCGTGCGCAGCAAGGCTGCCGAGTGGAACATCGACAAGGCGCGCATCGGCGCCGCGGGCGGTTCGGCGGGCGCCTGTTCGAGTCTCTGGCTGGCCTTCCACGATGACCTGGGCGAGGCGCGGAGCGAGGACCCGGTGGCGCGCGAGTCCACCCGGCTGTGGTGTGCCGCGGTGAACGGGGCCCAGACCACCCTCGATCCGCAGCAGATGCAGGAATGGACCCCCAACAGCCGCTACGGGGCGCACGCCTTCGGCATCACGGGCGGTTTCGGCGCCTTCCTGGCGAAGCGTGACGAGATCCTGCCGTGGATCGCGGAGTATTCGCCCTATGCCCTGGTCAGCGGCGACGACCCCCCGATCTACCTCTTCTACAATGCCCCGCCGGCCCTCGGCCAGGACCAGAAGGACCCGACGCACACATCCAACTTCGGGGTCAGACTGCAGGAGAGATGCCGCGGCGTCGGCGTGGCCTGCGAACTCGTCTACCCCGGGGCGCCGGAGGCCCGACACGCCAGCGCCCAGGAGTACCTCATCGAGACCCTCAAGGCCCCGGCGAAGGCAGGGAAGGAGTGATCCCGCCCCGGCTGGCCGAGTCGGTCCCCGGAGCATGGGAGATCCCCGGCGCCGGCCCCGCAGGGTCCTGAGCCGGGAGCGGACTGACTGGACAGAGAAGGCGTCGGAAGAACGACAAGGATACACCGGGAGACATCTCCATGAGACCGCTCTCTGCACTGTTTGCCGCCCTGTTCCTGATTCCCCTGGCCGGGCTGCGCGGCGCCGAAGCGCAGCGGCCGGTGCGGCGTCCCAACGTGGTTTTCCTTCTGACGGACGACCAGGGGTGGGGAGATGCCCGTTTTGCGGGGCATCCCTATGTGACGACGCCGCACCTGGACCGTCTGGCGAGTCAGGGGACCTGGTTCCGGCAGTTCTATGTCGCGTCGACGGTGTGTTCTCCCAGCCGTGCGGCCTTCCTGACGGGGCACGTGCCGGCCCGTCACTTCGTCCATGGGCACTTTGCCGACCGTAACCTGAATGCGGCCCGTTCGATGCCGAACTGGTTGGATGCCGGGGTCACGACCCTCCCGGCGCTGCTGAAGCGTGCCGGTTACGCCACGGCACACTTCGGCAAATGGCATCTCGGCAGCGGGGAAGGGGCGCCCCCTCCCGAGGCCTATGGCATCGAGGTGTCCAGGACCGTCGGCTCCAACGGTCCCGCTCTCAGCGACGAGATCCGGGACCCCTGGTTCCGGGCCAGATCCACTGCCCTCATCGTGGACGAAACGATCGGCTTCCTCCGGGAACACCGGCAGCAGCCATTCTATGTCAATGTGTGGACCCTGCTCCCGCATGCGCCCCTCAGGCCGACCCCGGAGCAACTGCGGGAATACGAGGCGCTGGCGCCGGCGGCCGACGACCCCGCCTTCGGCCCGTGGATGCGGAAGTACCTTGCCAACGCCAAGGACCTCCGCAGCCAGATGCAGATCTTCTGCGCCTCGCTGACCGACCTCGACACCCAGGTTGGCCGGCTCCTCGCGGCCCTCGACGAGATGCAGCTCGCCGAGGACACGATCGTGTTCTTCTCCAGCGACAACGGGCCGGAGGACTACCGCATCGGCAACGCCTCCAACGCCGGGGTCGGTTCGACCGGCCCGCTCCGCGCTCGCAAGCGCAGCATGTACGAGGGCGGCGTGCGCACGTTCGGCCTCGTGCGCTGGCCCGGGCGCGTTCCCGCGGGCCGGATCGACGAGACGAGCGTCCTCGGGGGTGTCGACTGGCTGCCCACGGTCTGCACGCTCGCCGGGGTGGAGGTGCCGGCCTCGGCGAGGCCCGACGGCGAGGACGTCAGCGACCTGTGGTTCGGCGCGGCGCGTCCGCGCAGGAAGCCGCTGCATTGGGAGTGGCTCTTCCGCGTATGGGGCGACCAGTACCTCCCGCCGATGGTCGCGATCCGCGACGGCAGGTGGAAGCTGTTCGTCCAACACGATGGGTCGAAGGCCGAGCTCTACGACATCCCGAGGGATCCCGCCGAGACCCGGAACCTCGCCCCGGAGCAACCCGCGGTGGTGAAAGACCTGGCCGCGAAGGCGCTCGCCTGGGTGAA
>JAFGRS010000950.1 GCA_016935045.1 Lentisphaeria bacterium
ATCCCGCCGCCGCCCCCCCCCATCCCGAAACGCCATCACCGGAATCCCGCCTGCGGCGCATGGGACGCACCGCGAAGACACCGGCCGACAACGCTCATCGCGTGACACCCATACCCTCCCGCGCCCGGCAAACCGTGGCATCCCCACGTTCCCCCTTGACATTCCCCGCATCTGACCAGATCCGGCCACCCCGGCACACCCGTACCTGCACGATCCCCGTCCCAACCGTTTTCCGGACACCTGTTGCCGCCCGTGACCGGAAAACGGTTGGAGAACACCATCCGCCAGAACCGGTCCCCGGACACACCGGCCCAGCCCCTGGCCGCACAACACCCCCACCGACACCGCACACATGGAAGCCGTTTTCCGGACGTGCCCGTACCCAGCCTGGCCGGAAAACGCCCTGCCGGGGCTACCGGCATGGCAATCGTCTTCCGGACTGTTCTGTGCTCGGCGTGGCCGGAAAACAGTCCCCGAAAGACCCATGCCAGTGCACGGGAGGAATCGAGAAGAAAAATCGACTCTGTACTTGCAAACATGTAGCCTATGGCATACGTTTATATGGTTACACACACGGCCTGCGGTATCGGGCGGGTGGCGCCGCGAGCCGGAGGCGAACGCCGGGGCCGGCAGCGGGCAGCGAGATTCGGCAGCGGGAGGTGTGCGATGCGCGGGAACGGGATGGGGATGAGCGACATGACGGGCATGGGGACGGGACGTGTGATCGAGAAGGCGGTGACGGCCGTTGTGGTGGAGTGCGCGCGGGCGGTCCTGGCCCTGTTCACGCGCCTGAGCGACTCGCGTCGGGAAGGGGGTCTCGCGCAGGCCATCGAGGCAGGTCCGGAGGTGCTCGAGGAGATCCTGGTCCGGCTCGGGCACCGGGTATCGAGTGCACGCAAGTATGCCCGCTGCGTGTGCCGCTTCTACGATGCGCTGGGCCGTCCGGATCTCGGCGACCTGCGGGACGACGACGTCGAGGCCTACCTGGTGGATCGCCAGGCAAAAGGGCTGGGCAACGGCTCCCTGCGGCTGCATCTCTGCGCCATCCGGGCCGTATTCGACGGCCTGATGGAGCTCGGGATCACCACCGGCATCCAGCACAAGCCGCGTCCGCCTCCGCGTCCCCCGGCCACCCGGGAGGAGGTGCGTGCGGTCCTGCAGGCCTGCGCCACCTCCCGGGAGCGTTTCGTCGTGGGCCAGCTGACCGGGACCGGGATCATGCCCGGAGCACTGTGCTGCCTGGGCATCCCGGAGGTCCCGCCTGCGGCGCTCCCCGGCGGGGAGGCCCGTGCGGCCCGGACGACGGGGCCTCAACTCCTCCCCTTCGCGGTCTTCCCCGCCGACGCCACGGGCATCCACTGGCTGCTGCCGTCAACGAAGGGTCGGGGCCCGATCTCGACGCGGACCCTGCGCCGTATCGTGGCGCGCGCGGCGGCCGCGGCGGGGGTCCAGGTCACCTGCACGGCGCTGCGCAAGGCCGGTCCGGCTGCGCTCCCGGCCGCTGCCTGAGTGCCGCGGCAAGCGGGCATTGCGCCAGCCGGCCATTGGCTGCCGCCCGTTGGGGACCGCCGGAGTTCGGGTGGCGTCCTGGTCTGGCCGCGGCAGTTCCCTCTCGGGCCCTTCCCTGCGTTGCCCATCCCTCTACCCGTCTGGAGCGAACCGGGCGACGGCCCTGCCCTCCGGCAGTCATGGCTGGACGGAAAAGCGCGGCTATCGTACCCCAGGCTCAGAAACCCTGATCCGGCGGACAATGGATGAACCCAAAGCCAACGCGGCACGATCCTGACGCTGGTTGCAGGTCATGGCTCTGCGGCGGACAGCCAAGCCGTAGGAATCCATCGGTATCCCATTTCCTGCCACGCACCATACCGGGGAAGGAAGTCTGAGGCCGTCGGAGCGTTTGCCGGGTGCAGCCGACCGCTGCCGCTGCCGCCATCGAGGGACGCACTGCCATGGGACGCACGCTGAAGTGGGCCGAGCACCGCGATCTGGCCATCCGCAGGACTCCGACTGTCGGGCGCGAGGACTTCCTCGATCACATGACGTTCCGGCGGAACGTCGGGCCGTTGTTTACGGAGATCTTCGGCCCGTTGATCGGCCTCAAGGAAGAATGGGAAGAACAGGGCGCCACCCCCGCGGAACTGGATTTCTCGGCCTTCCGGTATCGCTGTGAGGCCCGGGGGAGCATTCCCGTCGTGACCGGGAGGCAGGGCGGACACCCGGAGGAGCTGCTCGAGGACACGCCCGAGCGGCGCCTCTTTCGCGACGGGCTGGGCCGCACGATGATGCTGTGCAAGGGAGTGGCTACCCTTCCCCTGCCCCTGGACCACCCGGTCCACAGCATGGATGACTGGCTGCGCCTCAAGCCCTGGTACACCTTCTCGGAAGCCCGCTTCCGCGCGGATTGGGAAGCCGTCGCCAGGCAGCACCTGGCCCAGGGCCGTGTCGTCTGCGTCTCCATCCCGGGGGGGTTCGACGAACCCCGACAGCTCTTGGGAGAGGAGGGCCTGTGCATGGCCTACTACGACCAGCCGGAGTTGATCCACGACATCCTGGGTACCATTGCCGACACGGCCGTGCGCGTGCTGGACCGTGTCTCCTCGACGGTACCGGTCGACCTGCTTTCGGTCCACGAAGACATGGCCGGAAAATCCGGTCCTCTGGCCGGCCCAACACAGGTCCGCGAGTTCATTGCCCCGTACTACCGTCGGGTGTGGGACATGCTGGCGGACCGGGGAGCGCGGCTCTTCGACCAGGACAGCGACGGCGACATGAACGCGGTGGTTGCGGCCTTCCTGGACGCGGGCGTGAACTGCATGCATCCGGCCGAGCCGGCGGCGAATATGGACGTGGTGTCGCTGCGCGCCCGCTACGGCACGCGGGTCGCGTTCTACGGCGGCATCGACAAGCATGTTCTGCGTCGCAGCCCCACCGACATCGCGCGGGAACTCGAGTACAAGCTGCCTCCCATGATCGCCTCGGGTGGCTACATGGCCGGCCTCGATCATCGCATCCCCAATGGGACTCCGCTGGAACACTACCGGTTCTACCTGCGTCGGGCCTGGGAAATCATGGAGCGGGAGGCGGCGCGGCTGTAGATTGTGGCGGGGCCTCGGCATTCCCCCGCGCAGGCCCGGCATGGTGCCCCGCGCGGGGCGCTTCGAGGAAACCTGCGTTGGCAAGAGCAAACCATGCTGCGGGCGCCGCTCGCATGCCGGCGGCCGCGAGCGCCTCGAACAGGAGCGATGGACCATGACAGACCGGGAACGCGTCCTGGCAGTGTTGCACTACGAATCCTGCGACCGCCTGCCGGTGGTTCACTTCGGCTTTCTTGCCGATACCCTGCACAAATGGCAGCGGGAGGGGTACCTGACCGCGGAGGAGATCCGCGCCTACAGCGATGGCTCCCCGGGGGACGTTGCCCTTTCCCGCAAGCTCGGTTTCGATTTCGACTACCACACCCTCCTCTCCCCCAATGCCGGGTTGCTGCCCGGGTTCCGCTCCGAGGTCATCCGCGAATTCCCGGACGGTTCCAAGCACATCCTGGACGGCCAGGGGGTGGTGCTCCTGCATGTGCCCGGCGCCGGCTCCATCCAGCCCGATGTGGATCATCTGCTGAAGGACCGCCGGGCGTGGGAGGAACTCTACCTCCCCAAACTCCAGTTCCGCCAGGAACGAGTGGACCGGGCCGCCGTGCGGGTCGGCGACACCATGGTCCGCTTCGACCAGGGAGGCCGCGAAGAACTCTGCCGGAACGACCGCGAACACCTCGTGGGCCTGCGCTGCGGCAGCCTCTACGGTGTGGTGCGGAACTGGCTGACCCTCGAAGGAGCCTGCTATCTCATGGTGGACGACGAGGCGCTGTTCAGCGAGATCATCGACGTCAACGCCGAGTTGCAGTACCAGTGCACCAAGGCCGCCCTCGAATCAGGCGCTGTCTTCGACTACGCACACTTCTGGGAGGACATCTGCTTCAAGAACGGCCCTCTCATCGCACCCGCCATGTTCGAGGAAAAGACGGGCCGCCACTACCAGCGCATCACGGACCTGACGCGGGAGTATGGCATCGACATCGTTTCCCTGGACTGCGACGGCCAGATCGACTCCCTGATCCCCACCTGGATTGGGCATGGCGTCAACACGATGTTCCCCATCGAGGTAGGGACATGGGGGGCCGACATCGAGCCCTGGCGCCGGCAGTACGGCAGGGAACTGCGCGGGGTCGGCGGCATGGACAAGCGTGTCTTCGCCCACGATTTCGCGGCCGTGGACGCGGAGATCGAACGCCTGCGCCGCCTCGTCGACCTCGGCGGCTACATCCCCTGCCCCGACCACCGCATCGCGGACGACGCGGTGTGGGACAACGTGCGCTACTACTGCGACCGCATGCACAGCGTCTTTGCCTGAAACGGGGCGGTCTCGCCGGCGCCGGCCGCGGCATGTGAAGACGATGTGTTCGGGAAGGCCCGGTGTGCGCCAGGCGGATTGGGGAGGCGCTTGGCCGGCCCCTGTTCTCTACTGCATCAGGGCATAGGCCAGAATGTTGACGCCCAGCGCCAGGGCATCCTCGTGCTCCAACCCCTCGTCGTACGGCCCCTGCGCCAAGGCCCATCCTCCCGACAGGTCATAGGGCGAATACACCACCGCTAGCCGGGCCCCGAGGACCGCACCGTAGAGCCTCGGAGCGATGGGACCGGTACTGCCCAGCCGCCGTGCCAGGGCAAGCCGGGGCGTCACCTTCTCCAGTCTGTGCGGATACCGGAACAACACGTGATCCGCCGGCAACGGTTCGAACTCGGTCCCGGGAAGCACCCGGGTCATCTCCTGCCGGAATGCCTCGTCAAAACTCGGCCGGCCGCAGGCAGCTTCGGCAAAGAGAACCCCGCCCCGCTGCAGGTAGCTGCGCAGGTTGCTGCGTTCCCGCTCCGTGAAGACAAAGGCATTGGTTCCGGTCAGGTACAGGAGAGGGTGCTCGAAGAGCACGGGAGAATCGACCGCCACCGTTGTCTGTTCGAAACGGACCGGCGTCTGCGTCTTGCTATGGAAGACGTCGAGGAGCATCGACAGGCTGTTGTCCCGGGTCCGCCACAGTCCTTCGTAGCGGGCCTGTGCGATGACCAGTTTTCCAGAGCGGGTGTGGTCCGCATCGACGAACTGCAGGGCCTGGCTGAGAGGGATCGCGGCGCTCCGTTCCGCGGTCACGTAGGCCATCAGGTTGGCGCCAAGCAGGCGTGCCGTTTCGGGCTCATAGCCGATGATGTGCATGGCATCCGAGGGCAGGCCGTCCCAGGCTGTACTCAGGTCATAGCGGAAGAAGAACACGGCCGTGCGGGTGTTGATGTCGATGCCGATGGCGGAAGGGATGCCGTTCCGGGCTCCGGTCTCGTGAGCCAGCGGCCGGTAGCGGAGGTCCCTGATCTCGTGGCAGGCCCGGTAGAGGGGGTGGTCACCGGCCAGTCGATAGGGCGGGCGTTCGGGGATCAGCTGCTGCATCTCGTGCAGGGCCGAGCGCGCGAAATCCGGATGGCCGCAGTAGGCGTTCAGGATCAGGGTCCCGCCACCCAGAAGGTAGCTGCGCAGGCGTTCCCGCTCCGATTCCGTGAACGCGAAGGCACGGATGCCGCTGCGGTACAGCACCGGGATCTCCGCGGCATCGTTGGGGATCCGGTCCTGGGGCAGGTTGATGGTGCTGAAATTCACCTCCATGGCCCGGGCCAGGTAGCGCAGGAGATTGTCCGCGTCACGCGGACTGGTGGCCCAATCCACACGGTCACCCGTGGCCAGTTTGGCGATCAGAACCGGAGGACGCGGCGGATTCTTCTTCTCCGTGCGCCGCAGGGGCAC
>JAFGRS010000173.1 GCA_016935045.1 Lentisphaeria bacterium
CCATGGTCCTTGCAGCGCAATGAGATGTGTAGCAATTCCGAGACGTACAAGCTCGCGGTACGCTCGCGCTCCAGGCCGGGTGTTGCAGGCGGGCCGTGGAGAGGGTAGTTTTCTGTTCATGCGGATGGCGGCTTCCGATAGTGAGCCTGCCTGCCGCCAACGGTCAGGGAACAGCCATGATCCGGACCCTTTCCATCGCCCTGGTTCTGGCGGCTGGGGTTGCGCTCGCGCAGGACGGTGTTTCTGTCCCGCCCGATCCGGCCCTCGCCTGCGAGACGACCGTTGCCGAGATTCCGGGCTATCGGCTGGTGTGGCACGACGAGTTCGACGTTGACGGCGAGCCGGACGCCTCGAAGTGGAGTTTCGAGCACGGCTTCAGGCGCAACAACGAACTGCAGTGGTACCGGAAGGAGAACGCCACCTGCCGGAACGGCCTCCTGGTCATCGAGGGCCGCCGGGAACGGGTGAAGAACCCCGACTACGACCCCAACTCCGGCGACTGGCGGAAGAAGCGGGAGTACGCGGAGTACACCTCGGCTTCCCTGAACACCTGGGGCAGGAGTGCCTGGCGCCTTTCCGAGTCCATCCTCGTTGTCCGGGCCAGGCTCACCATCACCGAAGGCTACTTCCCCGCCATCTGGACCACCGGGCCCGGGCAGTGGCCCCACGGCGGCGAGGTCGACCTCATGGAGTACTACAGGGGACGCATCCTGGCCAACTTCGCCTGGGGCACGAAGCAGCAGTGGAACGCGCGCTGGCACGCCTTCCAGAACCCGAACCACGGCGACCAGAACAAGCCCCGCATCGAGTACTTCACCGGCAGGGACCCGGACTGGCTGCAGAAATTCCACCTCTGGAAGCTGGTCGGCTCGGACGAGAAGACACACATCCTCCTCGATGGCGAACTCCTGAACGAGGTCTCCCACGAGACCGCGCGGAACCCCGAAACAGAATGGTCGACCGTGGTCCATCCCTTTCGCGAGAGCCATGCCCTCATCCTCAACCTCGCCATCGGCGGCCCCGGCGGAGACCCCTCTGCCGCCGGCTTTCCCATGGTCTACGAAGTGGACTACGCCCGCGTCTACCGGCGGGAATGAGTGCCTCCCGTGCCCGCCCATGACGCCGGTACTCCCGCCCGCCGGCGCCGGGGTTCGGGTGTGAGCCTGCGCTGACGAACAAAGGAGACTATCATGAAGTCCAGAAGCATACGCATCACCGAACACGACAAGACTCGACTGGAGGAACTCCTCGAGGTGGCCGGCGAGTTCAGCGGTCACGCCCGGAAGGACCTCGAGGGGCTGGCACAGGAACTCGCGCGGGCCAAGGTGGTCGACCCCAAGAAGGTGCCGCCCGACGTCGTGACCATGCACTCGAAGGTCATCCTCCAGGACATCGACACCATGGAGCAGATGCACTACGTCCTGGTGTTCCCGAAGGACGCCAACCTGGATCAGGGGGCCATATCGGTCCTTGCGCCCATCGGCACGGCGATCCTGGGGTACTCCAAGGGTGATGTCATCGAGTGGCCCGTGCCCGCAGGCATACGCCGCATCCGGATCCGGGACGTCGTGTACCAACCCGAAGCCGCCGGCCACTTCCACCTCTGAGTGCGGACTGGTCGTTTCAGAACGATCTGTGCTCGCGGACCTGTGCCCGCGAGGCCGCGGGCGCTTCCAGATTGCTGTGAGACGATCCCTACGGGCGTTGCGTCCGCCTCCGGTCGCGGCGCCGAGGGAACACCGGAACCCGGGAGTCATGCGATGGGCGGCGGCAGAAAAGCGGACAAGACCGCGAGATCCCCTGGGGATGGTCCTCCGTCGGCACCCGGAATCTCCCGCGCTCTTCCAGCCGCTCTTGATCTCGATGCGGTCCGTCTGGGCGAGCTTCTGACAGCGGCAGGCGACGGCATCTGGGATTACGACCTCCGGTCCGGCCGCGTGCGCCACAGCCAGGGGTGGTATGCCATGGTTGGCTACGCGGTCGACGAGGCCTCGGCCCGGAGCGGTGTGCCGGAACCCTGGGGTCAGGCCATCCATCCCGAGGACCGCGCTGCGGCCCGGGAGGCCATCGAGCGCCATCTGGCGGGCGTCGAACCGATCTACCGTGCCGTGTTCCGCATCCGTGCCGCGGACGGGGCGTACCGTTGGATTCTGAGCCGGGGCAAAGTCTTCGAGCGGGACCGTGACGGCGCGCCCCTGCGTGCGGTCGGGACGCATATGGACATCTCCGAGTGGCACGCCCTGGACGAACGGTACCGTGCCACCGAGAGGCGCCGCGCCGCATTGCTGCGTTCCATCCGGGATCTCGTCTTCCTGGTGCGGCGGGACGGCACCGTGCTGGACTACTATGCGGCCCGGGAAGAACTGCTCGTGGCCCCGCCCGGCACGTTCCTCAACCGCAACATGCGGGAGGTACTGCCCCTGGCGCTGGCGGAGCGGTTCCTGCGGCTGTTCGCCGCGGTACTGGACGAGGACCGACCGCAGAGCATCGAGTATTCCCTCGAAGTCAGGGGGAACCTGCGCTACTTCGAGGCCCTTGTCACGCCCTACGAGGAGGATGTCGTCTCCAGCGCGGTCCGGGACGTCACGGACGCGGTGCGTACCCGTCAGGAGATGCGTCGCATCCAGGAGCGTCTGCTGCAGGCCGAGCGGACGCACAGCATCGGGAAGCTGGCGGGGGGCATGGCACACGATTTCAACAACCAGGTCAGCAGCCTGGTTTTTCTTGCCGATCTGCTGAAGAAGAATGCCGACGATCCTGGCAAGGTGCATCAGTACGCCGACATGATGGTTCGCCGGGCCGGCGCCTCGTCCGATCTCACCCGGCGTCTGTTGGCCTTTGCCCGCCGCCAGAGCGCCGACACCGTCCCCACGGATTTCCACGTCCTGCTGCGCGAGGTGATCGCTCTGGTCGAGTACACCTTCGAGAAGACCATCGCCGTCGAGGCCAGACTCGAGGCGCCGCGGAGCTGGGTCTCGGCGGACCCTTCGCAACTGGAGAACGCCCTCCTCAATCTTGCCCTGAATGCCCGGGATGCCATGCCCGCGGGGGGTACCCTCCGCTTCACCACGGACAATGTCAGTCTGCCCGCCGGTCACTGCCAGTTGCTGGGGACCGAAGTGGCTGCCGGGGAACATCTTCGCATCACCGTCGAGGATACGGGCACCGGCATCGACCCCGAGATTGTGCCCAGGCTCTTCGAGCCCTTTGTCAGCAGCAAGGACCCGGACAAGGGGTGCGGGCTCGGGCTGACGTCGGTTGCGGACACGGTTCGGGTCCTGCGGGGGATGATTGAGGTTTCGAGCACCCTGGGGGAGGGATCGGTGTTCACGATCTGCCTGCCCGTCCTGGCAGGTCCCGCCTCCGAGGCCGCGCCCGAAGGAACCGGAGACATGCGTGGCAGCGGCCGCATCCTGGTGGTGGACGATGACCCGCTCTTCCGGGATGTCATGGCGGAACACCTCTGCGCGGCGGGATACGAAGTGATGCTCTGCGCCGACGGCCCGAGCGCCGTACGCGCCTGCGAGCAGTCCGGACGCGGGATCGATGCGGTGGTGCTGGACGTGATCATGCCGGGTATGGACGGTTGGCAGGTCCTGCGGCGTCTCCGCTGCGAGGACCCGGAGATACGGATCCTGCTCGTCAGTGGCACGCCTCTCGAATCCGCCCAGGGTCCCGGGGGCATGGGGGCGAACAACCCGTTCCTGCAGAAGCCCTTTACCCCGAGGCAACTGCAGTGCGCCCTCGCAGCCCTGCTTGGGGACGGTAGCCCCGCCCCGTCGTCTGGCGCCGGGTGATGGCAGGCGCCACGAGCCGAGTGGCGCAATCCGCAAGAGAGTCCCGCTCGGCTCGCGGGACCTACTCCAAGAGAGTCCCGCTCGGCTCGCGGGACCTACTCCAAGAGAGTCCCGCTCGGC
>JAFGRS010000174.1 GCA_016935045.1 Lentisphaeria bacterium
ACGGAATTCAGCCCTCGACGCGAGATTCTGTGAAACTCGCGTCAGGAGTACCCGTTTGGCGGCCACCAGTGGACGCTAAACGGGTACCTCACCCCGAATCGGCGCTCCACTGCCGCAAGGGCAGTGGCGGCGGGAGGCGATTCGCCGGATCTTGAAACAGCCCTGCGCCAACGGCGGTTTCCCGCCTTGCCGACGGTTGTCCTCTTCCCGGGGGCCACTATGGTGCAGTACCGGTCACCGTTGCGCCTGGATGGCCGCGTGCAAGCGGTCGCCGATCGCCGAGGCGCGGTCCCCCGGGAGTTGTGCTCCCTGAACAGCAGAACGGGAAAACCATGAGCAATCCCTTCGCCGCGCGCGGACAGTGGCTCAAGGCCAACCTGCACACCCACACCACGCAGTCCGACGGGGATGCGACGCCCGCGCAGCGGGTGGAGCAGTACCTGCGGCAGGGCTACGATGTCCTGGCCATCACGGACCACCGCACCGTGACCCCCATCGAGCCCATCGCGCGGGACGGGATGGTTCTGCTGCGCGGCATCGAACTGCACCCCGCCTGTCCGGACGGTCCGCTCTACCATCTTGTCGGCCTGAACATGGGAGCGGAGTTTCGGGCAGACGAGACGCTCACGGCCCAGGAGACCATCGACGCGGTGCGCGCCTCCGGGGGGGAGGTGGTGGTTGCGCATCCCTACTGGTGCGGGCACACCGTCCCCCAGATCACGGCTCTACGGGACGTCTGCGCCATCGAGGTCTACAACGCCACCTGCACCAAGATCGGCAAGGGCGACAGCTCCATGTTCTGGGACTACTGCCTCGCGACGGGCAGCCGCCTCCCCGCCGTCGCCGTCGACGATACCCACCGGGGAAGAGACATCTTCATGGGATGGACCATGATCAAGGCCGTGTCCCGGTCCCCGGCCGACATCCTCGCCGGCCTCTGCCAGGGCCTGTGCTACGCCAGCTGCGGTCCCGAGATCCTCGACTTCGCCTGGGAAGACGGGGAAATGCGCGTCGCCTGCACTCCCGTGCGGGAGATCCACTTCCTCTGCCGGGGATCCTGCGGACGCAGCTTCTACGCCGATGCCGACAAGGAACTGACCGCGGCAGCCTGGCGCCCCCCGGCCACGGCGGGCTATGCCCGCGTCCAATGCGTGGATGGCGAGGGCCGCTGTGCCTGGCTGAATCCCGTCTCCGTGCCGTGATTCTACCGCGGCGGAGCGGTCAGCCCGGGGACCCGGCTCAATGCGGCCGCCACAAGGCGTGCTTCGGTGGCTGGCCGCGCGATCGGTCCATCGAGCAGCGGGTCATGCGTGTCCTGCCGGTATCCGGTCAGGGTCCGTCGGCACAGGGCCTCCTCCTCGGCGACCGCCGGCGCACCGGCCAGGTTGTGTTGCTCGAGGGGGTCGTTCCGGAGGTCGTAGAATTCCGTTTCCGGCCGCTGCCACAGGGGTGCCGGCCCCATGTCCCGCCGCGTCTTCCCGCGTTCGATGTCGGTCGGCAGATGCCACAGGGGGCCCGGGTTGGCGGTGTGGATGTAGTTGTGCGTCGGTGTGCGGATGCAGCGGGCCACGTTCCAGGACACCGTGTTGAGTTCCGCGAAGACGAACGCTCGGGCCCGGTATGGCCGGCCTTCGAGGAGCGGCAGAAACGAATGCCCCTGCAGGCCGGCAACCGGCCCCGACCCGACCGCCTCCAGCAGTGTGGGCAGCAGGTCGACGTTGCTCAGCAGTGCCGGGCACTCCCTGCCGCCGCGGAACGGTCCCGGACCCCGCATGATCAGGGCCGTGTGCAGACCCGCGCCGTGGAGCGTCCCCTTGGCCCGGGGAAAGGCAATGCCGTGGTCCGTCGTGAACACCATCAGCGTCTCCCCCTCCAGCCCCTGCTCCCGCAACGCCTGCAGCAGAACGCCGATGCCCCGGTCCATGTCCTCGATCAGACCGTAGAAGTCCCACAGGTCCTGCCGCAGCCCCGCGCTGTCGGCCAGATACGGCAGGGCACGGACCCGGCCCCATTCCCCTTCCCCTCCGGGGCGCTCCGGGTACGGACGGTGGACATCCGCGAAGCCGATCTGCAGGTAGAACGGCCGCCGCCGGGACGCGGCGCCCGCCAGCCATTGCACCGCCCGCGCCAGGACGGGCCCCGCGGCCCGCGGTCCCGAGGTCTGCAACTCGTCGAAGCCCAGACGCCGGTCGTCCATCGCCTCGTGCTGCAGACCGAACAGGGCGGTGTGATACCCCGCTTTCCTCATGTGGTGACCGATGGACACCGTCCCCGCCGGCAGGTCCCAGCCGAGATTCACCAACCCCATCAGTCCATTCACATGCGGCACCTGACCCGTCACCAGACCGCCGCGGCTCGGGCTGCAGAACGGAGCGCAGGAGAAGTGACGGCTGAAGCGGACCCCCTCGGCCGCGAGTTGATCCAGGTGCGGGGTCCGCAACAGCGGCTCGGCGCCGCAGCACCCGAGCATCGTGCCAAGATCGTGGGCAACCACCAGAATGACGTTGGGCCGGAAAACCGCCATCGGGCTCCTCCTGGACACACCCTCGCCGGCACAGAACCGTCGAACCGGAACTCCTTTACCATAGGTCCTTGCCGGCACGCCCGCGAACGCCGCGGGCGACGGCACGCCCGCCGCGAGCGTGTATGGTGTGGGCATGCAGCCTTCCCCCGGCAGCGCCCGCCGTCTCCGCGGCGCGCGGACAGGGCGCCTTCCCCCGGGGCTCAGCAAGCGAGGACCCGTCGTGCGCGGCAGGCAGGTGCGCCATGATCGGCGGAAGCGGCCCCCCGGGCGCCGCCTGGCAGCCCTGGTCTGCCTGGCCGGTCCCCTGGTCTATGCCCGTCTGCTCCTGGACCGGGTGCTCTTCGCCTCCGATACCTTCCCCTATGCCCTGCCCCAGAAAACCCTCCTCCGCGAGGCCTGGGCCGCCACCCGCGTCCCCGCCCTCAACCCCTACGTGATCTGCGGCACCCCCCTCCTCGAGAACATCGCCGAAGGCGCACTCTATCCGCTCAACCTCCTGCTGCTGCCGGGAGCACCCCTCTGGGGGTACCACCTCTTCGTAACCGGCCATTACTGCCTCGCCACGCTGGGGTTCTGGCTGTTCTGCAGGCACGGCCTGCGTGCCCGCCCCTGGGCCTGTGCCACGGGCGCCGTCGCCTACGTCGCGGGGGGCTACCTCTGGAGCATGGCCGACCACCTCTTCTTCCAGGCCGGGACCTGGATCCCCTTCTACCTCCTCGGGCTTCTCATCGCCGCCCGGCACCCACGGCGCTGGGGACATGGCACGGCGCTGGCAGGGGGAGCGCTGACCATGCTCTTCACCGGCGGCAACTTCCAGCAGGCCTGCGATACGGTCGTCTTCGGAGCACTCCTCACCTGCGTCCTGGCCTGGCGCCCCGGAAGCGGCTTCACTCTCCGCGGCTCGATATCCCCGCGGCCGTGGTCCCGCCGTGCCCGCGGAACGGCCCCCGACCCGCCGGCCGAAGCCGAATCCCAAGCCATCCCGCCGCCGAGCCGGCAGGCCACGCCCACGCGTCCTGCCCTCCTCTCGAGCCGGGCCGTCACCGCATTCCTTCTCTCCCTGGCGGCGTCCCTCGCCCTCGCGGCTCCCCAGCTCCTGCCCACCCTCTTCGCGGCACGGCAGTCCTACCGCGCCGGCGGCCTGGGACTGCCCGAAGCCTCGGCATGGTCCTTCCCGCCTCTGCGCCTGCTCGAATACGCCTGGCCGTTCTTCTACGGACACCGCCAGGAGTTCGGTTCGGCCCTCGGACGGTTCTACGAAGGCCACACGGCATGGGCCCAGGCTGTGTTCGTCGGCATTCCGCCCCTGGTGGGCTGCGGCCTGCTCCTGACCCGCCGGCGGTGGCGCCGCGAAACGGTCTTCCTCGGACTCGTGCTCGCCCTCGGGCTGCTCCTGGCCCTGGGACGCTACACGCCCCTCTATGGCCTGGCCTACCACGTCGTGCCCGGCTTCGGCCTCTTCCGGCACCCCGAGAAGTACCTCCTCTGGGTCCACGTCGCCCTGCTCGCCGGCGGTGCCATGGGGCTCTCAGCCCTCGAACGGGACCCGCGTCTGCGCCGACGGGGGCGTATCCTCAGCGTCGCCCTGGCGGCCGCGTTCGGGGTCGGGCTGGTGGCGCTGGCGGGTTCCGCCGCCTTTCCGGGGGGTGGTTTGGCCGAGGCCGTCCGGTCCATGGGGTCTGCCTGGTCCCGGGAGCGTCTCCTGGGCTGGCAATTGGGCCATGGGATTGCGGCTTCGCTGGCGGCAGGTTGGCTGGCATGGGTCCTGCGCCCGCCCCGCGCAGGGCACGCGCTGCCGCCGGTGGGGCCAACGGCCTGCCTGCTGACCGTCGCCCACCTTCTCCTGCTGACCCAGGCCGTACGCTGGACCATCCCCCGGGACTGGCTCGCCGAAACCACCCCCGCCGCCAAACACCTCCCGGCCCGGGACCAGAACCGGTTCCGCCTCTACACGGACCCGGCCTGCACCGCCCCCCAACCGGGCCGGGCCGCCACGGCGGATCCCCACGCAGGCGCCGTGCTCGGACGATACGCGAGAATGGCCTTCAATACCCCCGCCCTCTTCCGCTGGCATAGCGTCCATGGGTACTCGGCCCTCTGCCCCGCCGGCTACATCGCCTATACCGACTTCGGCACCCGTCACCCGACCCATGTGCTGGGGCTCCTCGCCGCCCGCTACGTGATCGTCGGACCCGGAGTCACCCCCGACGCCCTCCCTCCACACCACAGAATCCTCCGCGCACAGCCCGGAGAACCTTACAGCATCCTCGTC
>JAFGRS010000951.1 GCA_016935045.1 Lentisphaeria bacterium
CTGCGTAGAGGCACTCGTAGCCGGCTTGTTCGCCCAACCACTGGCCCAGGTTGGGAATCCCGTTGCGGATGGGGCGTCCATTGACTACGACCCCGGTTTCGAGCGTGGGGCGGCCGCTGAAGACGGAACTCCGGGCCGGAGAGCAGAGCGGGTTCGTGGAGTAGGACTGCAGGAACGACGTGGCGCGCCGCGCGAGTCGGTCGAGGTTGGGCGTCGCCACATCCTGGCAGCCGAGGGCCGACAGCGTATCGAGGCCCTGCTGGTCGGTCATGACCAGGAGGATGTTCGGCCGACGGGTCTGCGGCGCGGCGGCGAGACAGGGCCGTGCCAGGCATGCGGCCACGCCGGCGGCGCCGGACTTCAGGAGAGCGCGTCGGGTCACGTGGATATCGAGGCCGGCACTCATTCCGACTCCTTCTCAAGTCGAGCGCGCCGCGCGCGTCCGCTCGCGAGTTTGGCCTGCACCCAGGCGGCGGGATCCGGGTCATGGACAAAGGCTCGGAGGCCACTGAAGGCAAAGAGCAGGGACCCGTGGGCATCGACCCAGTACTGCCAGGGCAGGATGCCGCGGCCGATCTGCTGGTAGCCCCGGAGGGGTACTGCGTCCGCGCCGAGAGTGATGCTGGTTTCCTCGCGGAACTCGAGCCGTTGGTCGGGTTTGACGAGATCCATGTCCTCGATGAGGGTGAATTCGAGGGGTGCCACGCCGGTTCTCGGCAGGCGGCGGACCGCTTCGAAGAGGGACCAGTTCGAGGTGGCCGGCGTGGGGATACGGTGTTGGCGGGTGGTGCCGGCGGAGATCAGGGTCAGGTTCGCGCCGTCGAGCTTGCCGGTCTGGCGGAGTTGGCTTTCCGGAACCGGTTCATCGGCATGGTCGAAGGTGCCGGACTCCAGCGTCCAGGAGCGCGGCGTGGCCAGTGCGTCCGCGTCACACTCGATGGTCGCGCGGTAGCGGAAGACCTCGCCCGTGTACTCCGCCATGTCGAGGGCCACGCTCAGGCGCATCCCTGCCCCCGTTGGCTCCCGAGTCAGTACCAAGGAGCCGCCGCTGAAGTTCTGCTGTACCAGCCAGATGCGATAGGAAACCCTCGAGGACCGGGCAGGATCCGCGGCGGCGGGTGCACCGGTGAGATGCGCGAAAACGCCCATCTCCCGCAGGGAGTCCAGGGTCAGGGGGTATGACCGCTCGGTTCCGGGTTGCCTGGCCACGTTCGGGCTCCGCCTGCTGGGGGTTGCGGAGAACCGCGGCACAGCCGGCATGGCTGCACCGCCTGCGACAGCGTAGCTCCACAAGGACGCCGTGGCAAGCGGCGCCGCGGCGGTCAACGCCGGTTCGACAGGCTCACGGTCTCCGCCAGGACCGCCCTCCAGCTTGAGCGGAACCGGCCGCTGAGCCGTACCATGTTCACGGAACGGTTGCCGCGCCCGGGGTCCTGGCCTTGCTTCTGCGTGCCCTGGGTGTACCCTTCCCGATGTTCCGCGGTCACGCCCCGGCATGGCGACACGGACCGACACGTGCCTGCCCCGGCCGCGGGTCCGGATCCACGTTCCGCCACAGCCGGCGACGCGTTGCAGAGATGAGACCGGGTCATGAGACTTCTTCTTCGCATCCTGCCCTTTGGCCTCATCCTTGCTGCCTGGCTCGGGGCATCGCTGCTGCTGGGCGAGGAGCTGGTCCCCGGTCCCGTGAGCACCACCGTGGAGCTGGCGGGAATGGTCGCGAGTCTGCAGACGTGGCGCCACGTCTGCCTGACGGTCTACCGCGGCACGGCCGGGCTGCTGCTGGCCGTGGCCGGGGCGTACCTGCTGGGCATTCCCTGCGGCCTGAGCCCGACGGCCATGAGGGTGGTGACTCCCCTGGTGACGGCGCTGCAGAGCTGTCCACCCATCGTCTGGATCAGCCTGCTGCTGGTCTGGGCCGGGGTGGGCGCCACGGTGCCGATCCTGGTGGTGGCCGCGGCTGCCTTCCCCGTCCTCTTTCTTAACATGGCGCAGGGGACGGCGGCTCTGGACCGGGGGCTTTTCGACATGGCCCGCCTGTATCGCCTGCCGCGCCGGTCCGTGCTCCGCCATATCATTCTGCCGGGGACCTCGCGCTACGCCCTGGCAGCCTTCAGCTTCGCGCTGGGAATCACCTGGAAGGTCACCGCCACGGCCGAGTTCTTCGGTTCGGGCAACGGCATCGGCGCCCGCATCTATTGGGCCTACCGCGTCCTCGATATGCCGCGGCTCTTCGCCTGGACGTTCCTCATCATCCTGATCGGAATGGGGCTCGAAACCGGGATCGTCCACCCGATCCGCGACCGGCTCCAGGCGCACGACAGACCGGCAGGGAAGGCCCCATGATCGCCCTCAACCATGTCGGCTACGGATACCCCGGCAAAACCGTCCTCGAAGACGTGACCCTGACCGTCGAGGCCGGCGCCATGATCTGCCTCCTCGGACCATCCGGGATCGGCAAATCCACCATCCTCGACATCGTCGCCGGCCTCCGACACCCCCGTACCGGCAGCCGCCGCGTCGCCACCAGACGCATCGGATATGCCTTCCAGGAACCGCATCTCCTGCCCTGGCGCACGGTCCTCGATAACGTCCGCATCGGCCTGGCGGGGTGGTTCCAAAGGCCGGACGCCGAAACCCGTGCATGGATCTGGCTGGAGCGGCTTGGCCTGACGGAATGCGCCGGCCGGCGACCGGCCGAACTGAGCGGCGGCATGCGCCGACGCGTGAACCTGGCCCGGGCTCTGGCGGCGGACGCGGACCTGCTGCTGCTGGACGAGCCCTTCGCCTTCCTGGACCCGGCCGTCATCGAGCGGGTGCGCCACGCCGTGGGCGAGGAACACCGCCGGGGCAAGACGGTCGTCATGGTGACCCATGTCCAGGAACAGGTCGCGGCCCTCGAGCCGAGGGTCGTGCCCCTCACCCGCGCGCCGGTGCGTCTGCCCGAGGTGGACTGAGACCGCTCCCGCGCGGGTGGCCGCACCCGGATGGGCGAGACGCATTGCGCGCCGACATCGTTTCTGTGGCAATGCATGAGGGAATACGGGACGGCTCAGCGGGAGCTTCGCCCTCCAGGGGATGGAGCGCCCGCGGCCCCGCGGGCACTCTCGGCTCAGCGGGAGCTTCGCCCTCCAG